>WRGM01000157.1 GCA_009787175.1 Candidatus Bathycorpusculum fermentans
TTTTTCTAGACACCATTTAAGTTCACCCTTCTTTTTGACTTTAACCATAGTCTAATTGAGAGGGGTGAAATTATTTTGTGAGAAGACACTCAGCAAAAATTTCGTTAACATTTAACCTTTCATGCCATTTTTTTGCGCAACAAACACAGCTACATATGCAAATTCATGCATAGATGCTCTAATAAAAACACGCAAGCTAAATACATACTTAAATTGTATAAAAATTTGAGGCTAAAAAAAAGAAGCCTATGGGGGTTATTCACCTAGTATACTTCTGAACGCGGGGAACATTTCTGCAGCTCTCTCACGCATTAACAGTTCGTAATACTGATAGATGATACCTACTGTTAGCAGGATACCAGTGCCTGAACCGAAAACGCCTAAGAAATCAGCAAAGCCAGCTATTAACGCAACTATTATACCGCCAAGCACCGTAACTACTGGGATGTAACGCTTAAGTATTTGCTCTATTGGTCGCTCACTACGTCTATAGCCAGGTATTTGCATACCACTATCCATGAGTTGCTTTGCAACTTTATTTGGACCTAAACCACCAATTTCAAGCCAGCTTAGCGAGAAGAAAGCACAGAAGACTATCAAGATAGCAAGGTAGCCTACGGCACGCAATGGTTCAGCGGCAACATTCAATATTCCTGACGGAGGAGACATATAATGAGCTAAACCACCAATGCTTACAACGTTGCCATTAGTGCCTGACCCATAATTACCGAAAATTCGGAAGAACCAACTGGCGAGTGTTCCAGGATTAGGAAAACGTGACCATAATATTTGTGTAAAGAAGAACACGTTGGCAAATAGAGCGCTAGCGAAGATAACAGGCAAATTGCTTACATAGAGTAATTTAATTGGGTATCGGCTGCGGAATCCTTTGTATCCTGCATAGGTTAGGGGTAGTTCAACACGAACGCCTTGGGTGTAAATTATTATGAGAAAGACTACAATAGTTGCTATGAAGCCAATTAGTGTGTATGGAACAAAGTTTTCAACTGAACCTATAACCCACTCCATGGTTGTTATACCGCCGTTTAGCAAGTTGTTTAATGAGCCTACGAATAAGCCACTTGCTGGCGAGAACATTGCCCAGAACATAGTTTGAGCAACACCTGCCATGATAAAGAGACTTATACCACTGCCTATACCCCAGCCTTTTTGAACTAACTCGTCAAGAAGCATCACAATTATACCAGCAGCTATCAGCTGTAGGAGTATTATAATCATTACTGGCCCAGTAATTTGACCGTACATACCACTTAAGATGTATGCGCCAGCTTGAACACCAGTTAATAAGATAGAGAAAACTTTGCTTGCTGAAGTAAAAAGACTTCTATCTTCAGGATTGGACATATCGCATTTAATAATAGAAGAACCAACGAGTAATTGAAGAATTAAACCAGCCGTCACTATAGGACCGATACCTAGCTCCATCAGAGTTCCTCTGTTGGAAGCATAGATAACTCTTATCTGTTCAAACTGGTCAAAATCTGACTGCGCAACCCCATAGAGGGGAATTTCAGTCATGACTAAAAAGATTATTAAGACAAGCGCTGTCCAGAAGATTTTTTCATTAAAGGAAACTTTACGGGAAGGTTTCTTTATTTCAAGCAGAATTCTGCCTACTGGTTTAAATATACTAAGGAATCTTCCGGCCATGTGTCAACTTTACGCTCCAGTTGCTTGGGAAGTTGTTATTACTTTCCCGCCTGCTTTTGTAATTTTTTCTTCAGCTAACTTTGAGCAGGTTGGTATAGTAACAGTCAACGCTTTTGTTATTTTTCCAGTACCTAGCAATTTAGTGTAACCCATTTCAGTTAAGTCAATGGTGTCGGTTTCAGCTATTTCAGTCAACCTTTGGATGTTTAGTGTATTTACTATTTTATTGATACTCTGTGGAGAGGTAAAGCCATGGTTCCCAAAATAGTCAGGTTCGTAAGCAACAACTTTACTCCAAAGGTGTTTATGTCGCCCGACTTTTCGATTACCTTTACTACCTGCATCACGGTGCTGACCAATTCTTCCGTAACCTTGTGTCCTTGAACCTCTTGTTTTCCGTATTTTTCTAAGTTTATGAGGCATGTTCTAATCCGCTTCTTTATTTATTGTGAATTACGCTTTCTTTAATTTTATCTCCAACACGCCATTCTTGAAAGTCGTGTGGATATCGTTGGGTATGACTACCTTCGGCAAATTTAAACTTTTATAGTATCTTCGCTCTTTTGATTTTGCCGACAGCGTAATTTTCTGATCTTTTACATTTATTTTGAAGGATTCCTTATTAAAGCCTGCGATTTCTGCAATGATAGTTATCCAATTGTTTTCTTGAAAAACATCAATTAACGGTTTAAGATCACCAAATTTACGCTTGCTAAAACCGTTGGCAGACCTAAACCGTTGGTTATAGCGAACCGTTTTAATAGGCTTACTGTGCTCAACCCGAAGAATCTTTGACTGATTCTTTACAATCTTCTCAATATCATCATTAAAGTCTAACCATTTACGACTTTTGATACTTCTACGCCATTTAGCACTCAATTTGCCCCCTCCAAATAACTTGACGTATCTCTCGTTAGATATTATAAAAGATATCGCACACCAAAAGATAAAAGACACCTAACAACAATCACACAACAAAGAACACTCATAAAAAGAAAACAGGAACAAAAACATACACCTCAAAAAAAATTCCCAATAGACAACACACATTGTCCCTTTAACAAATAATCAGTAGATTATTTTATGTATAATTAGCTTATTAGTAGAATATAAAAACAGCAGTTAAGAAATAAAGAAAACAAAAAAATACGCAGAGTTAGATCATGCGTTTTACTAGATCGTTGATAGCTTCTCCACGGTATCCTGCTTCTCCGCCAACTTTAAAGGATTTTTTTACATTGCCTTTGAATCCTTTTGATGGGGGGTGTAGTTTGAATAATGGAGTCATGAATGGTAATTTTCCATGTTCTGCCTTACCAGTCATTATTGCCTCTGCAAGTGCTTCAAAAGTTTTGAAGCCATGTTGCTCAAGATATTCAGTTGTCACTTTTTTGTTGCCTGCTAAGCGAGCACGTTTTTCAAGCATTGCCATAATAGTTTCTTTTGTGACTTCGCCCCAAGTAACATAACTGTTTACTTTTTGTAACATGCCCTTGTATGCTGGACGGTCATCAATGAGTATAGCATGATTAGTGTGGTCTAAGCGTAATAGGGATAAAGTATCCCGTGCTTCTCTTTGTGCACTAACAGTACCACGGATTCGAACAACTGCTATTTGGTTTATTTGTTCTGTTTGTGTCATTTTACTTCACCCAATCGGCTTGAGTAATCAAATTATATGTTTTGCGTAAGCCGTAAAATATTGCATACGCATATGAGGGGACTGTTCGTGTTGCGCCAAAGCTTCTCATCCAAAGATCTTTAACGCCTGCTAAGGCAAAGATTGTTTTTGCAACTTCACTTGAAACAAGACCTAAGCCTCTTGGACCGGGAGCAATGACAACTCGGACACCACCACATTTACCTTCAACTTGGAATGGTACTGAGTGAGGTTGCCCACAACTGCATTCCCAGCTTCCACAACCACGTTTTACTGGAACAATATTTAAGCGTGCATTTGCAGCTGCTTTCTCAATGGCGTTACGTACTTGACTGGCTTTTCCGTTACCAATACCAATGTATCCATCTCTATTACCGACAGCTACAATGGCTTTAAAACGGGACTTTTCGCCTGCATCAGTTTGTTTTTGAACTAAGTTGACGTTTATAACTTCTTCTTGGATATCTGGAAGTAAAGCGTCAACGATTTGTGGTTCAGAAATTTTTATACCGCTAAGGAACAGGTCTTCCATCGTAGTAATTTTACCTTCCTGAATCATCTTACCAAGACGAGTTTTTGGAACCCATTCTACGGTATTTGATGTACGTCTATCGCGGTCTTCTCGTTGTTGTCTACTCATTCTTTCTTCTCACCTTTAAATGACGCAATTATGTCAGTTTTAACTTTTGTGAAATGCTCAGGTAATTTTTCAGGAGCAACACCTGCTTTAAGGTATGCCGCAAATTTTTGATTGTACTCTTCAGAACCAACACCAAGTTTCTTTGCATACTTTACGACATGTTCACCCTTTATGCGCTCCTTAATCAGTTTCTCTTCACTATGTGGAACATCAACACCTGCATCAACAACACCATTTAGCATGGCAAATATTCTTGCACCCTTAGTAGGAGAGACAAGCCCAGCATCTAAAATTGCTTCCTTAATACCCTTCTGTTTAGCTTTCAAACCACAGAGCAAACCAGTTAAATAGGCAGCAGAAATGTTACCTGTTGGAGCCTTCCAACCAAACTGTTTGCTTAACTCTTTGCTGCTTGCAGCTGCTAAAACGAAGTCACCTTCAGGCTTTGCTTTTATAATTTGCACTGAAGCATTTTTTAGTGATCCCCTAGTGACTAAACGAAGTTTGCCAGAAATTACCATGCCTTTACGAGCCTGATAATCAGTTTTACCTTCACGTCTACGTCTTAATTGTACACGATAATTTGCATTTTTTGCCATCTAACGTTTCCTCCATAGATCTTTTGCCTTCAAGTAACGCTCCATGTCAGCTATAGATTCAAATCTACCACTACCGATCATACGGTATATTTCTGTGTATGTTTCCTCAGTAACTGTTCGATTTGCCTTAAGTTCGCGGATTTTACGACGTAATGAACGAACTTTAAGCATCCAAGCTTCTTTCTTTGTTACAGTAGCTTTCGGTGAACCAGTATAACTACCTGGACCTTGACGTCTACCTTTACGTTTCTTTTCACGAATAACCTTTGCTCTTGAGCGACTAACACCTTTTTCAGGTAATGAGACAATGACTTTTTCATAAATCAATTTTTTAATTTCTTCACGTGTAATAGCGCCGTCTACATCATCAACGCGTGCAGGATCAATCCAAACACGGTTTTCACCAACTTTAAGAATAGATGAAGCAAGACGTCTTTGACTGGTTAAGTTAGTCATTATTCTTCTTCTCCTTAGACTCTTTGTCCTTTGACTTGTCTACTTTAGCTTTGCCTGTTTTTCCTTTCTTTTCATCAGAGCTTTCAGAAGCTTCCTCTGCTTCTTGCTCAACCTCAGTTATTTCCTCATCAATTGGTGCATTGAGAATTTTTACTTGTAATTTTTCAGCTTCTGCAATTATTAAAGCACGTTTTCTTTTACCAACTGTGTGAGCAATACGAATTGCCTGAGCGCTAGAATCAACGGTAGTTACGTCTTCAGGGTTGTAAACTATAACTTCACGATACCCTGATGGATGCAATCCACGGGCAATATTTGACCCTTTGTATCCAGTGTTGGGACCTGCTGGCCAACCTTTAATTTTTCGGCGAACTTTATTGTCTAAGCCACGTGGTCTTCGCCAGCTCTCGCTAAACTTTGCATCTCGCCAACTTTCTTGTCTAAGGAAAGCAGGTTTCTTGTTTCGTGCACGCTCTCTTGTTCTAAGTGCTTTGCGCTGTAATTGTGGTTTCTTTTCAGTCATTATGCCATACCCTCATTTCTTTCGTAAACATACAAGCCATCAAGGAAAACACGCACATCTTTATTTCTAACACGCGTTGCTTGCTCAATATTAGCCGCTGTTTGACTTACGTCTTCTAAGTTTATTCCGGAGATGATAATGTCATCTGTTTCAATTTTGACTTTAACGTCACCAAGAATTCTTGTGCACCTTGCTTTTCTTTCACCCGTAAAGTTCTCGATTATAATGTTTTTCCCTTCAAGCTTTACAGATATTGGAAAGTGAGAGAACACAATTTTCAGCTTGTAAGTGTACCCTTTAGTTACGCCTGTTATCATATTTTGTATGTGTGAGTAAATTGTACCAACAAGAGCAGATTCTTTTTTACGAGGCCATTTTGCTGATACACGAACGTTTTTTCCGTCAGCATCAATGGATATTGGCGCAAAAGAAAAGTCACGTGTTAAAGAACCTTTTTCACCTTTTACACTGACTTTTTTACCCTGTAGATTAAGAGTTACATCTTCAGGTACTTGTATAGTTCTAGATATTTCTGGAAGCCGCATAAAAAACACCTTAATACACGAAGGCTAATAGCCTTCCTCCTATGTTCTTTTGTTCGGCATCTTTGTGTGCAATAACGCCTTCAGATGTTGAAACAACCATTAAACCCACATCTCTTGAGGGTAGGAATTTCTTTTCCCAATCTTCAAATTCGCCGACTTTAGCGGGGAAGCGAGGTTTAATTGCGCCACATTTGTTTATTCTACCTAATAGCTGAACCTTAAACTTACCTAGACGACCATCATCAATGAATTCGAATTCGCCGATGTAACCATTAAGTTGCATTATACGAAGAACTCGACCTAACAGTTTAGAGGCTGGGCTAATTATGCATTCACGTTTATTTCGCATCTCGTTGTTAATTATTGTTATTAATCCATTTGTTAAAGTATCCATTGCCCTAGCTCCTATTCATATTTTTTGAATCCTAATTTCGGCGCTGCTTCTCTAAAACATTGCCTACATAAATATAAATCGTAACGTCGAATTACTGGACCATAAGCACCACATCTAGTGCATGGTCGTGAACCTTTGCCGTGTTTTCGTTCTTTTTTAATTTGCTGTTTTCCCATACATTCACACTTCTATTTTTAGACGATTTCGACTCCTAAAGTTTGTCTTATATATTCTATAGACTCTTCGGGTGTAAGCAAATGTTTTTTACCGACGTGCTTTGTTTGTTTTCTACGAATCTTTATGCGTTGACCGGGCCTGTTAACTGTAACACAAACGTCCATGCCAAAGATGCCGACTTCTGGATCGTATTTTACGCCGGGAATGTCTATGTGTTCTTTTAATCCAAATGCAAAGTTTCCAATTTCATCAAAGGATCGTTTAGAAATTTTGTTGTCAACTACTGGCAAGACTTTCTTTAGAAAAGCTAAACCTTTTTCACGTCGTAATGTTACGACACATGCAATTGGTTCACCCTCTCGTATACCCCAGTCGCGGATGCTCTTTTTTGCTTTTGCCTTATAAGGTGTTTGACCTGAAAGTTCATCAAGTACACGTACAGCTCTTTCAAGTGGTTCACCTGATTTGCCTATGTTAAGGTTAACAACCACTTTCTCAATCCTTGGCTGTCGCATTTTATATTCAATGCACTGCTTTTGTGTTTTTTCAGTCAACAGTGTTTTCCTCCAGTTCTGCTATTACTATTTCTTCTTGTAATTCTACTTGTGGCTCTATTTGTGGTTCGTTTCCACTTATGGAAAATATAAAGTCTAAAATAGTTTGACAACGTGTACCTTGAGTATCTTCAATAACTACTAGTGCTTGGCGTCGTTTTTTGTTTTCAGTTTGTTCTATTTCAACAATTGTTCCTTGAACGCCAATGTTTTTACCACCGGTGATAACTGCAATGTTGCCTTCTTTTGTTTTAATTTTTTCAGCAACTTGACCGTCTGCAATGTTTATTTTAAGTATATCAAAGGTTTCATATGTTACTTCAACAGGGTTTTTAGGGTCTGCGACTCTAATTAGCATATTTGTACCGTTGTGAAGTGCAATTTGAACGCCCACTGTAGTTGCTGTTTTGTTTTCTACGCGTGCAAGTTTGTATTTTGCATCTTCTTTGCTAATTGATGTTAATACTAGACCTTTATGTGAAGGTACAACACGGTAATACTGGTTAGCGTCTGGCATTGAAATGACATCCATTAGACCAACGGGGAAGTCATCATTTTTGCGGACTATACCGTTTACTTGAACTCTGCCTTCAGATAAGATAAGTTTTCCTTCTTTTCGTGTGCCTGCAACACCGAGTACATCTCGAAGTACAAGGGTCATAGGTAAACATTTTTGAAGTGAATGGGGACCAGATACAGGTTTAACTACCCATGGAGATTCTTTTCTGTGTATAGGCCAGTATTTTGGTGCTGGCTTACGTTTCAGCCTTGCTGTTTTTCCTTTTTTACCCAAATTTATTGTCCTCCCTTAGTTTTTTTAGGGGTTTTTGGTTTAGCACTAGGCTTAGATGCAGCTGCTGCTTTAGGTGCAGCTGTCTTTTTTGCTATTGGTGCTTTCTTAACTACTGCCGGTTTTACTACTTCCGGTTTTGTTTTATCTTCAATTTCTTCAATAATAGAAATTATTGGTTTTGGTTTTTGTTTAACAGTTAGTACAGGTTTTTGTGTTGGCTTTGGAGCAGTTTCTTTTTCCAATGGTTTTTTCCGCTCAACAACTGCTTTGCGCTTTTTGTCGTTGAGACTAAAGTTTTTTATTACAACCTTGGAAGGATGTACTGAAAGGAAAATGTTTGTACCATCAACTTTTTCACGTGTTAAACCTTCAAGATAAATATGGTAATTTTTCAAATCAACGCGAGAGATTTTTCCTTCAAATCCCTTGTTGTCGCCGCGTTGAATGCGAACTGTGTCTCCTTTTCGCACAGGAAGAGTCTTTACGCCATGTTTCTTGGCTAGGTCTTTTGTAAGTGGTGCAGCCATTATTTTATGGCGTATATGTGCAGGTGCGTTATAGAGGCGCTTTCGTTGTTTGCAAGGGTCCTTAACTTTTATTTGCATATTTTTCTCTCCTTATACGATCATGTTTGAGGCACTGGCAATTCTTGGCCATCTTTCTGCTGCTTCTCTTGCAACTGGTCCTCTGATTTCAGAGCCTTTCATTTCGCCCTCAGGGGTTATAATTACTGCTGCATTATCTTCAAATTGTACCCAGACACCGTCAACTCTGCGGTAAGATCTTCTTTGGCGCACAATAACTGCTTGGAAAATTTTCTTACGCATATCTGGTGAACCTTGACGGACTGAAACGGTTATTTTATCGCCTACTGTAGCTGATGGATAACGTCTTAGTCGTCCTTTATAGCCCATTGCTTGAATTAATCGGAGAACTCGTGCACCTGTATTATCAGTACATCTGAGCTCTGAACCAGATACTAGACCTCTGGTGATTTTTTGACCGTGAGCAAGCACACCTTTTGAGGTAAGTGCTCTCTGTTTTGCTTTCGCTGCACACATGTTACTTTTGCTCTCCTAATTTTTCAACAACTACGAAAGATACCGTTTTGCTGATTGGTCGACATTCAGCAATTCTCACACGGTCGCCTTCTTTAACGTCAATACATGGGGGATTGTGTGATGCTATATGACCGTGTCTTCTTTCGTATCTTGAGAATTTTGATGAGAACTGCATAAATTCTCGGTCAACTATGACTGTTTTATCCATTTTTGCAGAAACAACTATGCCTTCGAGAATACGTCCTCTTATGGATAATGTTCCATGGAATGGACAATGGCGGTCGTCACATGTTTTTTTAGGTTGCTTGAATGTTAAAGACATTACCATAACCTCTTAATGCTTTTTTTTAGTCTATCCTCAGGTCTTCCAATCAAAATTTTACCGTCAATTTCAACGCTTGTGCCATCATTGAAGGTGAAGTTAAAAACAGCAGAATCTTTAATTATGCTTTTAGCTTTGCCCTCGCTGGCTAATGTGAAAGTGTTTTTTGTTTCCCCGATAACTCTACCGCTTAACCCAAGATAACCAGAATGGTTACTATAAGCGATTTGAGCTGCCGTGCCGATAAACTCGTATCGGATGATGTCTGGGGTAATTTTCATTAACTTTGTTTCTCCTTAGATGCGTTCACCTTGGACTGTTTATCAGCTGTTTTTTCTTCTTTTGCTGTAGCCCTAAGGTTAAGTTTCACTTCATTCTCAACTGTGAGAATTTGAGCGATTGTTTTACGCAGTTCTCTTACACGTGTTGAATTTTCAACAGCACCACCTGCGTTAATCATGGTTTTCATACGTGTAAGTTCAGTACGTAATTCTGAAAGTTTTTTTGTCCTAGCTTCACTGGACATGTTAATAATTTCTTGTAGCCGCAATATTGGCATTACTCTTTTACCTCCTCAATTTTTTCTTCAGTCTCTTCCACTACGGCTGTTTCAGTTTCTTTAATAGGCTCAACTTCAACATCAGGTTCGTCAGATATTTCTGTGGCTACAATTGTTTCATTGTGTAGTGATTCTGGTGTTGGTTCAGGCGCTGGTGCTGGTTGCGGTGCCTTTACTACAACTGGGGCTGATGTGACTATTTCTGGTGTTTCTTCTTGTGTTGGTAATTCTGCAGCTATTTTGATTTTATCAGGGAATTGGGCGTCTGGGGGCATTATTTTAACGCGAACGCCTATAATGCCTGGTTTAAGTTGGACATGTGCTTCTGCTTTTTTTATGGCGCGTAATGCTGGTTCGCCACATCTTGGGAAGTATCCTGCGCGGAATTTTTCGAATCTTGCGCGTTCTGTTCGAAGTTTGCCGCTTATGACGATTTCGCAGCCTAATGCGCCTGCTTCCATAACTTGGCTGAGTGCCCAGAAACCTGCACGTCTAAAGTGAACACCTCGTTGTAGCGCGGATGAAACACGATTTGCGACAACTGATGCATTAAATTCTGGAACTTCAATTTCAGAGACACTAATTTGTGGGTTAGAAAGTTTAAATTTTTCTTCTAATGAAGTTGCGAGTTCTTTTATTGTTTCTCCGCCTCGACCGATAACTAGTCCGGGTCTCATGGCGTAGATAACAACATGTGTTCCAAGTGGAGTTTTGGAAAGGTTTACTCCACCGTATCCGGCACGTTCAAGTTTTGTTTGTAAAAACTCGTCAATTTCTGTTCTTTTCATTGATTCAGTTATAAATCGTTTTACTATTGACATGCCTATTCTCCTGGTTTTTCGTCTAGGACGATTTCTATGTGTGTCGTTGTGTTATATTTTGGTGATGCTCTGCCGTGTGCTCGTGGAGTGAAGCGTTTAAGTTTCATACCAGGGTAGGCAGCAGCGTGCATAATTCTTAGTCGGTCAACATCTAAACCTTTGTTTTCAGCGTTTGATTCTGCCGCTTCGATAACACGAAGGACTTGTTCGGATGTTTTTATTGGGTATCTTCCTGCAAAAGTGCGGACTAGTCCACGTCTGTGTCCAAGTTTTTTGTTGTATCTTGCGTAGGGTACTGCTTTTCTCATGGCTATAACATCGCGCAAATATTGTTTTGCGGTGGAAAGCATCATACCTCTGACGGCGCGGCAAACTTCTCTTGCCGCTTTATGGGATACCTTGAGTTCTCTTCCGCTAGCTTTCACTGTTGTTTCTGGATTTAATGTTTCTTGAATGATGGAGTATCCCCATTTTGGCATTTCTATATCTCCGATGCGCAATCAATCACGTAGAAGCGATTTATATAGCTTCCCGTATCACAAATAGAATTTTAGTTGAATAGATCGATAAGTATCCCTGAGTGGATCAATTCGAACGCGTGAGGTGTAAGTTTCTGGAGTGCAACTAGGAATATATAGTTTTTCCAAATTTACGTTTCACGAAAGGAAAACATAATTCAAAACAACACCTGTTAAACACTTTCAGGCAAAAATTTTTAAAAAGCTCTACACAAAAATCGTGTAAAAGCATGTTGACTAAGATATTTATACGTGATACGGGGGGCAATTATATTAAATTATTTATATAGATAACATGTAATACTCTTATAGAAGGCTGTGCGCATGTCGTGGATCGGTGACTCTACAACAAGTGTTATAATAATTATTCTAGCTGTAACGATAGCGATAACTGCGTCTATGACCGTGCTTTTTGGAATGAGGCTTAGGTCTAAAAAGCCGAAAGTAGAAGAAAAAAATAAAGATAAAAACAAAAATCTTAAAAATGCAGACCTAGAAATACCTAACATATCATTTAAGATGTCAAAAAGCGTTCAAACGACTACGGCATCAAATGCTAAAGATGAGTTACGTATTTTAGATTTAGAGCGCGAAATTTTAGGAGATTCTATTAGACGGCTTTATGAAGCGCAGGCAGAGGGTAAAATTACAGAGGCAGAGCGGGAGCGGCTTGCGGTAACTTATAAAAATCGTATGGCTTCAATTAAGGAGTCAATAGTTAAAGATGAAACTATAGTTGCACTGCATGAACTTGAGGGGATGCAGGAAGATTTAATGCAACTTTTTAGCGAACGTTTTGGTGAATTGACAAGTAAAGTTGAGGAATTACGTGGAAAAATAGACATTAGGCCAATAAGAGAAATTCCCATAAAGATGCCAACACCCCTAGCGCCAATACAGCAAATGGAGCAAGACGATGATGAAGAAGAAACAACATCAACATACCGCAGTAGAAATAGCAATGACAGCAGTAGCGGTGGGGAAGATAAACAGAAAAAGAAGCGCAAACCAGCAACAGCCGCAGTAGAAAAGTCAGATGTTAAAAGTGAGGCAGAAAAACGTATAGAGACCATAAGAAGTGAAGTTGAGAAAGTGTTAGATAAATTAGGACAGATGGAAATTGAAAACTAGAGAAGATTTAATACAAGAAGCCAAAAAAAACGTTGCTCTGGAAGCAATTAAACATGTCAAAAATGACTCTATTATAGGCTTAGGAAGTGGAACCACTGTAGCTTATGCAATAGAAGCATTAGGAAACCGCGTAAAAAATGAGAACCTAAAAATTATGGGCATACCTTCATCATATCAAGCATTTCAACTTGCAATTCAACATGGCATCCAAATAACAACACTTGACGAGCACCCAATAATTGATATAACTATAGATGGAGCCGACCAAATTACACCAGAGCTTCATCTCATCAAAGGCATGGGAGCAGCCCTACTACGAGAGAAAATTGTTGCAATAGCCAGCAAATACAACGTTATAATAGCTGACGAGAGCAAACGCGTAAACATTTTAGGTGAAAATAATCAAGCGGTACCAATTGAAGTTTTACCATTTGCACTCCAACTTGTAAAAAGCAGGATTACCGAATTAGGAGGAGCCGCAATTATTCGAGAGGGGAAAGGTAAACTTGGTCCAATCATTACAGATAATGGAAACGTAATAATTGATGCAAACTTTGGGTTAATACAAAACCCTCAAGAATTATCTGTTAAATTAAAAATGATTCCAGGCGTTATTGAAACAGGATTCTTTACAAACATGACAGATGTCGCATATATTGCAACTGAAAATAAAATAGAAAAAATTCAAAAATAATTAGTCCTTTTCAAAAAGTAGGCATATTTTTAACAAATTCTCGGCACAGGGTCACCTATAGGTCGAGCAATTATACGTTTCCCACCCACAACCGTCTGCATAGCCACACCCCTAAAAGAGTCGGTAACTTCACCTATAATTTGTGCGTCTTTACCCTCCCTTATTTGTGTTAAAAAAGCCAAAGCCTCATCAGCCTTTTGAGGCACAACACCAAACAGCATTTTACCCTCATTGCCAATCTCCAAGGGATCTAACCCAAGCATCTCGCAGGCTACTACAACATCTTTTCGTATAGGAATCCTATCCTCATAAAGCAAAACACCCACCTTTGATTTCTCTGCAAACTCATTTAAAGCATCAGCCAAACCACCACGAGTCGGATCCTTCATAGTCACAACCCCACCAACCTCGCACATAACACGCTGTATAACCTTGTTTAAAGGCTTAACATCAGATACTATATTACTCCCAAAATTCAAACCCCTCTGAGCAGAAAGAACCGCTAAACCATGATCACCAATAGTTCCCGATAAAATTATTTTATCACCCACAACAAGATTTGAATCAAGAGTCCATCTAGCAGAAAAACTTGACCGATACTTCTTTACCGTTTGCAGATTATTTTCAAGCGCCGCTGAACGCTTACCGATACCAGAAACATTCATAACACAACCACCTAAACTGCCTTTTTCTACAACTTTGGTATCACCTGTAACTATACCCACATCAGCCTCAATGAGCGTTTGACGCATACTCTCCAAAATACGATCTAAATCATCTAGGGATAAACCTTCTTCTAATACAAAACCTGATGCTAAAGCGTATGGCTCAGCACCTAAAGCAGAAATATCATTAACTGTACCAGAAATAGACAAACGCCCAATATCACCACCAGGAAAAAATAGCGGCTTAACAGCATGAGAATCACTTTTAAAAACTATATCACCAATAACTGCGGCATCATCCATAGCCTCCAAAGGCACCTCAGCAGATAAAGCTAAACCACCAAAACTCTTAACGATATGCTCTTTGACAAAATTATGCATAACTGCCCCACCTGCACCATGCAACATTGTAATTTTTTCTCTCTCAGTTACCATTAAACTCCGCTTCTTTACGTATTATAAAATAAATCTTCGGTTGATAAAAATAAACTAATCGCAAAAAAATTGTTCTAACAACACATGTCATAAATAAAAATACAGTAGTTATAGGGAAGTATAGCTTAAGGTTTAAATCACTGAACACAAACTAACATGACATCCATAAATAAAAATGGCTACAACATGTGCCGGGGTAGCCTAGCCTGGCTAGGGCGCCAGACTCATAATCTGGAGACAAAAGGGGCTAAACGCTCTTTGCCAGAAGTCGCGGGCTCGAATCCCGTCCCCGGCACCAATCAGTTACAGATGAGGCTTTTCGCAAGTTTTTTAATATCCAAAGAATAAAGCATATGTCGTGCAGTAAACTTAGTTGTTGGTATATAAAATAGGGCACAGTTTTTAGAGGTTAAATATTTGCAGTAAAGAGGGCTAACAAGATGAGTACGTCACATGTAGTGCTTCAGGCAATTCTTAGCAAGACTGTAGAACGTTTTCCAGAAAAAGTGGTCATACGGTATAATAATCAAACAATTACGTATGGTGAGTTGGATAGACTTTCTAGTAGGTTTGCGAATGCACTTGTTGGTTTAGGTGTTAATAAGGGTGATAGGGTAGCGGTTTTTTTGGGTAATTGTCCTCAGTTTGTTATTGCTTATTTTGGGGTGCTTAAAGCGGGGGCAGCTGTTACAGCTGTTAGTCCTTTGCATAAAGAATTGGAAGTGGAGCGGCAACTTTGTGATTCAGGTGCACAGGTTATTGTTGTTTTAGAGTCTCTTTATTCTGTTGTTGAAAAAATTATGGGTGAGACTTTGTTGCAGAGGGTCATAGTTGTAGGTGATGATGGGGGAGGGGAGTGTTTTAAAGTGTCAGGTGTTGGGGTAGGGTCAAATGTGTTTGATTTTTGGGGTTTGATTGAGAAATCAGCTGCTGACTTGTTGGATTTTAGATCTATTTCAGATGGGGATTTGGCGGTGCTTCAGTATACAAGTGGTACTGCAGGTGTTCCGAAGGGGGTAATGTTGAGTCATATAAATCTTGCTTCTAATGTGTTATCTTTTGCTTCGTGGATAAAAGGTACGTTTAAGGATGTTTTTTTGTCTGTATTGCCTCTTTATCATGTTTATGGTATGATGACTAGTATGTTAGTGCCTATTAGTTTAGGTGCAGAGATAGTATTGTTGCCCCAGTTTGATCCGGTTGAGTGTTTGCGTATTATAGGGCGGTGTGGGGTGTCGGTTTTTTGTGGTTCTCCCTTTATGTTTAGTATATTGCTTGGGGCAGGGTTTGAGAGGTATGATTTATTGTCTATTCGTGTGTGTATTTCTGGTGCTTCTCGTTTGCCGTGTCATGTTCAGGAGCGGTTTATGAGGGCAGGGGTTTTTCTTGTGGAGGGTTATGGGTTAACTGAGGCATCGCCTGTTACGCATTGTACGCCTATAGATAGGTTAATTGGATCAGTTAAAATGGGGTCTGTTGGCTTAGCTTTGCCTGGTACTGAGGCGCGGGTTGTTGATGTGGAGACAGGGGACAGGGTGGTAGCTGTGGGTGAGTGGGGTGAGTTATGTGTTAGGGGTTTGCAGGTTATGTGGGGTTATTGGCATAATTCTGTGGAGACGGAGCGGGTTCTTAGGGATGGTTGGTTGTTTACGGGGGATATTGTGTATATGGATTCCGATGGTTATGTGTATATTGTGGGGCGTAAGAAGGGTATTATTAAGTGTAAGGGGTATAGTATTTGTCCGGGTGAGCTTGAGGCGGTTTTGTATGGGCATCCGGCTGTGAAATTTTGTGTGGTAATTGGTAAGCCTGACAGGTTATATGGTGAGGTTCCAAAGGCGTTTGTAGTGCTTAGGGAGGGCTTTGAAGTGGTAAGTGATGAGTTGATAGAGTTTGTTAATGGTAAAATTGCGGGTTATAAGGCGTTAGTTGAGGTGGAGATTTGTAATGAGTTGCCATACGGTAGTTTAAAGGGTAAGTGTTAGGACGTATTTTAAGGGAGGAAAAAGTTTGAAATATATAAGAGAACGCTCATTTTTTATGTGTGTTGCCCTTTGCGTGTAAAGTTAGAATTTACAGGTGTAGTTCAAGGTGTGGGTTTTCGGTCTTTTGTTTATCGTTTAGCGGTAAAGAATTGTTTAACGGGTTATGTATGCAATTTAGGTGCTGGAGGTGTTGAAGTACTTTTAGAGGGCAACAATGGAAATATTGAAGGTTTTATGCATGATTTACATATTGAAAAGCCGTCTTTGCTACGGATTGATAGAATTGTTAAAACTGTTATTGACGGTAAAGAGGAGTATACATCATTTACTATAGAGAAAAGTGCCCCGTCTGTAGGGTTTTCAGGGTCAATGTTTCCTTCGGATATAAGTATATGTAGCAAATGTTTAGAAGAGCTTAGAAGCAGTAAAGATCGCCGATTTGACTACTTTTTTATAACCTGCACGGAGTGTGGTCCACGTTTTTCCATACTGGAACATTGGCCATATGATAGGGAAAATACTACTATGAAAGAGTTCTCTATATGTAGCTTTTGTCAAAAAGAATACACAGACCCGTTGAATAGGCGTTTTCATGCTCAAACCACAGCCTGTCCAAACTGTGGCCCACAAGCATATCTTACAACACATGAGGGAGAGCTTGTGAAAACGTTGAATCCTATTCAGGAGGCAGGGAAGCTTATCTTAGAAGGTAAACTTGTCGCTGTTAAAGGCTATGGAGGCTTTCATATTGCATGCTCTACAACACTGGAAGAGCCTTTATTGAAACTGCGAAAAGCTAAGCATAGAGGAGAAAAACCATTTGCCATTATGGCACGAGATATCAAAGCTGTAGAACAAATTGCAAACATTAACTCTAAAGAGCGGGAACTTTTAACATCACCAAACCGTCCAATAGTACTTTTAAACAAAAAAACAAACTATAATCTCTCACCCCTAATTGCGCCAAATCTACACAACATAGGCATCATGCTACCCTACACAGGCATGCACTATATGCTCTTTGACAACGTTAACACAGACACATATGTTATGACCAGCGCAAACCCCTCAAACCAGCCGATAATAAATGATAACATAGAGGCTTTGCAAATTCTTGGGAATACTGTAGACTATTTTTTATGTCACAATCGCAGAATTGCTCACCGCTGTGACGACTCTATAATACGAGTCCACAAAAAAGATAAACAAGTCTTTCTACGCAGAAGCCGAGGATACGTCCCCACACCTATTAAAATGAAACAAGAATCATTGCGACAGGCTATGGGCTTTGGCGGCGAGTTAAACAATACAAGTTGCATTTTACTTAAAGACAAGGCCTTCATAAGCCAACACATAGGTGATATAGAAAATATTGAAACCCGCACATTTTTCGTTGACGCAGCAAAACATCTACTACACTTAACTAATGGCAAATTGGAAGTTTTAGCCTGCGACCTACACCCAAAATTTACCACAACCACCCTAGCTGATGAGTGGGCTAACTCAACGGGGTTACCGCTTGTTAAAGTGCAGCATCATCATGCACACGCCGCAGCGTTAATGGGAGAACATGGCCTAAATGAGTTAATAGGAATTGTCTGTGACGGTTATGGTTACGGTGGTGATGGTGAGGCATGGGGAGGTGAGGTTTTAATGTGCCAAATGGGTTCAGCAGATTTTAACCGTCTGGGTCATTTAGAGCCTCAGCCGTTGTTGGGTGGAGATACAGCTAGTAGGTATCCGGTTCGTGTTGCGGCTGGTTTTTTGCAAAAGTCTGGTGTGGATATTGAAGAGTTTTTGTTGCAAAATAAGGGGTATTTGCCTTATGGTGAGACAGAGGCAAAACTTGTTTTAGAGCAAATTCAAAGTGGTAACGGTGTGGGTGTTGTGCAGTCGTCTAGTTGTGGTCGCGTTTTGGATGCGGCGTCTGCGGTTTTAGGTGTTTGTTGTCAGCGTAGTTATGAGGGGGAGGCGGCTATGAAGTTGGAGTCTGTAGCGTTGGGTGGTGTGGATGTGTTAGGGCTTGAACCTGTTTTGCGGGGTGGTGTTTTGGAGACGTCGGATTTGTTGGGTGCTATTTATGAGAATAGATTAAGGTTTTCTGTGGCGGATTTGGCGTATTCTGTTCATGCTTATTTGGCGCGGGGTTTGGGCGAGTTAGCTGTGGAGAAAGCGAGTAGGCATGGTGTGGGTGTTGTTGGTTTTTCAGGTGGTGTTGCGGGTAATAGTATTTTAGCGAGTTTATTGCGGGAGATTGTAGAGTCTGCGGGGTTAGATTTTGTTGTTCATAAAGAGGTGCCTGTGGGTGATGGAGGGGTTTCTTTTGGTCAGGCTGTTGTTGCGGGTTTTTCGGGTGTTTAGTACCAATTTGTTTTTATCATTGGTTAAATGTGTTTATTTGGTTTTGTTATGTGTTTAGCTATTCCGGCGTTTATTGTAAGTGTTGAGGGTAACTGTGCAAATGTAGACTTTGGTCAAGGTGTTTTGCGAAGGGTAAATGTATCGCTTGTTAATGCAAAAGTAGGAGAATATGTTATTGTTCATGCAGGTTATGCTATTCAAATTGTAAAAGAAGAGGAAGCTAAGGAAACTCTGAAAATTTGGAAAAACGTCTTAGAAGCCGGACAGCCGTAACAGCGTAAATGGGTAGTATTTGGCGAAGTGTATGGAAGAGAATTATGCCTTTAGGGATGCACAGTTTGCAAGGTGTATTGTAGAGAAAATTAGAGGTTTAGCTGTTAAAACGGGGGATGTGAAATTTTGTCATGTATGCGGTACTCATGAGTGGGCGATTGCTCATTATGGTCTGCGTAGTCTTTTGCCGTCTGAAGTAGAAGTTATTGCGGGGCCGGGTTGTCCTGTATGTGTTGTACCAGCGGCAGAAATTGATGCTGTCGTATTTTTAGCTAAGCGGGGTGTTGTGGTTACATGTTTTGGTGATGTTTTACGTGTTCCGGGTAGTGATTCTTCTCTTTTAGAGGCTAAAGCTGTTGGTGCTGATGTTAGAGTTGTCTACTCTGTTTCGGATGCTATAGATATGGCGAAAAGAGAGCCGGATATGCAGTTTGTGTTTTTTGCTGTTGGTTTTGAAACAACTGCGCCGTCAACAGCTGTTGAAGTCATGCTGGGACCTCCAGAGAATTTTAGTTTCTTAATAGCTCATCGTTTAATTCCGCCGGCTATGGAATTATTGTTAAGTATTGAGGATTTACAAATAAATGGCTTCATAGCGCCAGGACACGTTAGCGCCGTTACAGGTTTAAACCCTTATGAAATGTTTCCATGCGAGTATAAAATGCCAACAGTTATAGGCGGATTTGAACCTAATGACGTGTTAATGTCAATATATCTACTTATGCACCAAATAAGTCAGGGCGAGCCATGTTTAGAAAATGAGTACCAAAGAGTTGTAAAACCAGAGGGCAATCCTAAAGCATTAGAGGTCATACGTGACGTTTTTAATGTTTCAGAGGGATATTGGCGGGGTATAGGAAAACTAGAAAAATCAGCACTTACACTAAAAGACGAATTTACAAAATTCAACGCCCAAACAAAATTTAACATACCAATCACCGAAGGCAAAGACAGACAACAAAACTGCCAATGCCATAAAGTAATTATTGGCAAAATTAAACCAGACCAGTGTCCAATGTTTCTAAAAGCATGCACACCCGCAAAACCAATCGGCGCATGCATGGTCTCAAATGAAGGAACCTGCCACGTCTGGGCAAAAACAATACAATAAAAACAGTGACAAATAAGCTACTACTTATCAGCAGAAGGCTTGTTTGCTGCATAGTTATAGTTTTTTGTTAAGTCCAATCTGAAATAGCTCCAAATATTTACCAATATGATATCCGTCCATTAACCCGTGATTAACGTTAATAGATAGGGGTAACCATTTTTTGCCTTCTTGCGCAAAAAATTTTCCAAAGGCAATTTTGGGAATACTCTCCTTATAACTAAAATTTTTCTCATGCCTAAAACTGGTAAAACTAAACCAAGGCAAAGTAGTATAATGTATAACATCCAAACGTTTAGAATTATCATCTGCCCTTAAACCCTGAGTTTGTTGAACTTCAACTATTTGTTTTCTCGCATTTTTTTGAAACACATCAAAGTCTTCAGCGTATTCAAAAAGGGCAAAACCAAATGTGCCATCAGACCGCCCAACCGTAGTACTCGCATGAACACGCTCAAAGATCCATACGTCTTTATCAATTACTCTATAACGAAAATTTTCAACCTGATTTACCGCCATAAGAGACTCAAACATATAATACACAAAAAACGAGTACCCCAAACACTTACAAGTCTCATACGCAACAGTACAGTCCACATTCACCGTTACACCAAAATATGGATCATCACAACTACCAAAATGCGTATAATACTCCCGCCGCGACCAAGACTGAAAGTCAACACGTGTCTTCATCAACATCAAAATACCTTAAACACTAACACTTAAAAATTTTAGCCCAACACCACAACAGTCAACACATAAACAGTCACTACCAGCATACATCATCTTTATGCACAACCACTTTGAAAAAGGATACAAAAACGTTTTCCACCAGTATTTACTGATCAAAATTTGAGAGTGTTCACGTATAGATATATGAGTGGTTTTTTGTGATTTTATTTGGTTTTAACGGTTCTTTTTAATGGTTAAGTCACGTATT
>WRGM01000158.1 GCA_009787175.1 Candidatus Bathycorpusculum fermentans
AAAATACATTCCAAAACTTTTTCACCAACACTTTGCTCATAGAGGTTAAAATCATGCACACTACCCACCGCATGAGCAGTACAAATTATCTCATGGGTTTTAGCGTTAACAATTAACTGGGTTTTTAGGGTGTGACGTCTCTTTTTACCGCTATACCATCGTCGTTGGTTTTTTTGGGACGCTCAATAGGACTCTCTGTTGCATCGATTAGGGCGATTTCTATTTCCGGATGCTCCAAAAGAGCCCCTCGACCCAGTAAACTGAATTTTTTACTCTTAGCCAAAGAATTCTCTACCCAGACAATTACGTCATGGGTTGTGGCTTCTCCTACTTCAAACTCGTATGACAACTCTTTTTGAGTGACGTATTGACATAGATATTTTAGAGTTAGGAAAAGTTGATCTTGTAGGAATAGTTTGGCATGACTATCGCGTCGTTTATGTTTTGCAGCATAAGCTATTGCTAAAATCTCAACCATTTCGTCAAAGGTTTCTTTTTTTTTACGTCAATTACCTGTTTAAAATCCTGAGCAGTTAATTTTGATGCTTTTTCATACCGTTCCAGACTACCAAACACAGACTAGCCACACTCTACCAAAATAAGCACAACCAAACTATTTATAAATTCCGAGGAGACCTATTTGTTGTGTGTTCTGGTTTTGGAATTTTTTTTTTGTTGGTATTGTGTTAGTTTTTATTTTTGTTGTAGGTATTTTATAGGTGTTGTTGGTGTTGAGAAACATAAGTCTAATATTTACAGTATTAGTATAAGTTGTTGGTAAGGCAAGGATATGTATGGAGTTTCAGAATAGGAGTATAATTTCGATACGTGATTTTACAAGAGAGGAGATTAATCATGTTTTAAATGTTAGTCAGACTATGGAAGCAGTTGCTGATGTAGGGACTAATGTTTTGAAAGGTAAGATTCTTGCTACACTGTTTTTTGAGCCTTCTACGCGAACGCGGTTAAGTTTTGAAGCTGCTATGCAAAAACTTGGGGGGTCAACTATAGGGTTTAATGATGCAGATACCTCAAGTACTAAGAAGGGAGAAACTTTTGTAGATACAATTCGCACCGTTGAAAACTATGCAGACGTAATAGCGTTAAGGCATAATTTAGAAGGCGCTGCTGTTGTAGCTAAAGAGTACTCTAAAGTGCCAATAATTAACAGTGGGACAGGAGCGCAGGAGCATCCAACGCAGGCATTAATAGATCTTTATACAATTCAAAAAGAAAAACATCAAATTGACAACCTTAAAATCGCCATAATAGGCGATTTAAGATATGGACGAACAGTACACTCACTCGCACGCGCCTTAACAAATTATAACGTTGAACTCTTTCTAATCTCACCCGAAGCATTACGAATACAAGAAAACATTTTAAAAGAAATAAAAACCAAAATCTCAGTAACAGAAAAACAAAACCTAGAGGAAATACTCCCAAAAATAGACGTCCTATACGTAACCCGCATCCAACGCGAACGCTTCCCCGACCCCGCCGAATACGCAAAACTCAAAGGAACATACCGAATAGACAAAAAAATGCTAAAAACAGCCAAAAAAGACATGATAATCCTACACCCACTACCCAGAGTAGACGAAATAGCCCCAGAAATCGACCAAACACCCCACGCACGCTACTTCCAACAAGTCAAAAACGGACTACATGTAAGAATGGCCATACTCTCACTAATACTAGGCACAACAAAATAACTTTTACTAACAAATTCAGCTACAGACATGTTTCTTCACAAAAAGCTAAAGCCACAATAGACATAAAACATTCGCTGAAAAAACAACAGCAAAATAAAATGGCGTCAAGGTTTTTTGTTGATAGTTGTCAACAACTACATAATAAATGGTAAAAGGCTACTCATACACGATTTTCAGTTGTCGATCTTGAGAAAGTTGTTATATGGTGGTGTTGAATTGGTCAAATGTTCCTAATGTGCTTATCGAGTTACAAGTTGGGCATTTGTGCGGTGTTCCGAACCAGCTTTTCTTACAGTTGCGGCAGTATGTAACTATACGGTTGTATGTGAAGAATTCTAATGGCTGGCGTGAGGTGGTGAGGTGGCGTGTTAGGTCTAGAAGTGCTAGTGGTGTTATTTCATGATTGTCTAGCTCTATGATATTTAGGGTTCCGCCTGTTGATAGTTCAGATAGTTTTTGTGTAAGTAATAGGTCTTCTGTTGTAATGGTTATGGGGTTGGTTTTTAGTTTTAAGCGTTTGGAGGTGGAGTAGAATGGTTTGTCGCGTGTGCCGGAGAATTTGACTTTTGCTATTCCGTATTTTTCGATGTCAAGTTGGGCTAGGCGTTCTGAGGCTTCGGGGTAGTAGAGTATGGTGTTGTATAGTCGTTTGTTGTGTTTTCGTCCGGTTTTGTGTCTGTATGTTGTTATGTTTTGTATTATTTCGTCTATGAATGTTTGGCTTTCGGGTTCGTTTATGTTTTTTGTTGTAAACATTTCGGCGGTTTCGGGTAGTCCTGTGAAGTTTATTAATTTTGAGCAGTTTTCTAGTCTAAAGTATGCGTCACCGTAGTTGTTTTTGAGTAGGAATGGTAGAGTGTTTTTTCCGTGTTGTTTTAGGATGTTGTATTTAATGTCTAGTGCGCGTGTTGCTATGTCGTAGCGTTCTTTGAGTAGTTCGAAGAATTTGGTTTTGTCTCCCATGGTTTCTTGGGCGATTCGTGGTAGGTTAATAGTTACATTGCCTAAACATCCTGTGCGTAGTGTATCTGTTTCCCAGTCTGTTGTTATGTCTGGTGTAAGTTTTATGCCTGAGGATGAGAAGACTGAGGGGTTTTCTTTTGTTGTATCGTAAGCGAAGTAGATCATGCCGTGTTGTGTGGCTAAGGTGTGGGCTTTTATGAGTAAATCTTGGAGTTTTTTGTCGTTTAAAATGTCAGAGTTGATTTTTATTACAAGACGTGGGTTTGTTAACGGTTTTGTTAGAGTAATTTCTTGGTAGACTTGTAGAATTAGGTCGGCTAAGAGTCTGATTTCGCCTTCGTAATTGCCATATTTAATAGTAGTAGTCTGTTGTTGTGGTTGTGGTTGTTGTTCTTGTTCTTGTTCTTGTTGTGGTTGTTGTTTTTCTGGTTTTATGGCTGTTTTTGTTGTGAGGGCTTTTGGGGTGGTGAGGTTTATTTCTAGTGTGGTTTGTGCGTGTTGATGTATGTTTAATATGAATAGGTGTAGGGCGTTTTTTATTGTGTCTTCGTCTACGCCGTCTATGTAGGGTGCAAGGAAGGTGTTAAAGTAGCTAAATATTTGTTGTTGGCTGGTTTCTTTGTTAGTGTGTAGGAGTACGTTTTGTGTTATAGAGAGGGCTGATTCGAATGTTTGTGGGGGTTTAATTGAATTTGGGGTTATATCGTCTATTTTTAGGCCGTTTGTGAAGAAGAAGCGCATGTCATGAAATACTTCACTAGGTTTGAGTATCCATGTGCCTAAGTTGTCGATGTTTATGCTGCCAGATAGGTGTGCGTCTGCTATGTCGCGGGGGAAAACGTTTAGAAGGGTGTATTCGCCTATTAGGTTTTGTCCTGCCTTATTTAGTAAACCTGTAGCATCTAACGGATTTTCTTTAGCTTCAATATATGTAGTTACCTCATGTATAGGCATGCCTACGCGTGTTAGTTTATGGCGGTATTCTTCAAATCCTTTCTCGATTAATATGCCATTTACTACTTCGCGGATTAATGCAGCAGTGATATACTTTGTTTTAGATTTAAGTAAGCGTTTTTCAGTTTCTTTAGCGGCTTTTTGAGCTATCTCAGGGGGTACCTTTGCTTCTTTAATTAGAGAATTGGCAATTTTATTTTGATCAAACTCTTCTAATGTAAAATGAGAAGTTCTAACTAGCATGTTTTTAGATGAAAACGCTTTCTTCTCCACGCGGTCAGCTACATCAAGAACCATCTTTCCTAGATCTGTGAGAAAATATTTTTTTACTTCAACATCTACCTCTACCAGATCAGCTTTAAGGAGAAATTTTAAATGGTAAGCAAAACGGCCAGCATCCCTGTTAGGATTCATCTTAAGGCAATTCATAAGCTCAGTATAAGAAAGAGCACCCTTATCAAATAATAAATTTAAAATCTGCAATCTAATAGATGAAGAAACGGCCTTTAAGACCTTAACGCCTCGGGCTCTATGTGGAAGAGTAACCATAACATTTTCCTTCAACTTTTTCAAACGCTGTATTAAAGCGTCATGGGCTATAATTTAGGCAGGGTTATATTTATATAAAATCTAAAACAGTGAAAAGACAGTCACATTAAAACCGTTTTTTAACTATAACGGTATAAATAACATTTAGTATAGAGTAAACAAAAAGTACAAGGAAGAACAGATGAGCCATACCTATTATAGGAGAAATAATGAAAAGAGGCTTATCGAAGGGGTAACCTATGAAAGTAGGCAACAAAACAGTAGCTATAGGTATCACCAACACAAGATTAGATTTATAGCTTTTAAAAAATACGCGATAATCACATGACTTTACCATAACCGCTATAGCTACAAGAAGTAAAGAGAGCTCAATAGCAATATTTACAACACTGTAAATGTTAATGTATAGAAAACCGGCTTCAAAAAAACCAAAATTATTTTTCATTAAAGGCCAAAATAGTTGAAGCTGTCCACCTATAAAAAAGTCGCCGATTAAAAAATGTGAAATATAGGCTAGAAAATAGGGTACTGCACGTTTACCATAAAGCGCAAATATAGGTGTAAAAACGATAAGGGCAGCAATTAAAGAGTGTGTAGGTCCTCTATGTATATCTAGGCCAGTGAATGTGGCAATAGCTATGTCGATGTCGGGTAAAATTGATAGAACCATTAGCAGAGGAATATTTGGGTTGACTCCTAAAGTTTTTGAGGACAATTTACCTAGCAGATATGCTAAAGACATATGGCCAACAGCAAACATGACAAGTCAAGCTATCGGAATATTTAGGAAACTATTAAGCATATATCAATTTAGGACCAAAAATACTGTTAAATTAACTGGTCATAATCATATAGAAGGTAGATAACGTTTCTTGTTAGTTTGAAAATTTTGTGTGATTAGGGTTTTTTGCAGATTTTTTGCATAATTATTAATGGAATTGCCACGATTTTAGAGATTATGCCTAATCCAGAGGTCATTATTTTCAGATTTTCTATATCTGCCCGGTTTACAGCACCTATAAGGGGCATGCAGGTGAGATAAACTAGTAGGAAAATTATAGCTCCAGTAATTAAGAGTATTACATATGGCGCATTTAAGATTGACGTAGCTGCATATGTAGCAGTTGATGCTAGTAAGGATGCGGCGAAAATTTTGCTGGAGTTTTTAAAGTCTGCTTTAACGCGATAGTTTTTCCATGCCCAAATTAGTCCCCATACCAGTCCAGGAATTGTGGAAACCATAATGGCTATTATGCCGCCTATTACTACAAGTGACTCATTTCCTGCGCTAAAGACTCCAAAGTAGGTAATTATAGCATATGCAAAAGGCACACTTATAGCAATAGAGAGTAAACTTTGTTTCATTATCTGCTTTGTTTTGCCAATACCTGTCTGGAAGGCAGATAGGCTAACGCTGCCGAAAAGTACAAACAAGTTAACAATTGAGGATAATGCTAGAAATGTTGGTGCATAAGAAAATTTTGACTCCGTACCTACAACAAAGAGGGTTTTGGTAAATAGTGCTTGAAATAGGCCATCTTGGGGAAAAAGTGTAGAGATAAGAGGTGTAGATAAGGTAATTATCAGCATTGTTACAGGAATAAGAAATATAGATAAGTATTTTACTGATGAGGTAAAAACTGTTCTTGCCAATTCAGGTTCTTTATCAGTATTTAACTTTGAAAAGGCAGGAAACAAAGCTGTTGATATAGGAACACTAATAAATGAAATAAGCACCGCACAATATGTTGCAGCCTGATAATTACCTAACATACTAGTACTCGCATATGGTGACATAAAAGAAGTAAAAATTTGAGGCAAAACGCCCGTAGCTATACCTGAAAAAGTTAGAGGAATACCATACTTAAGCATAGGCAACAGATTCTGTTTAACATTACATTTATCAATTTTCAATTTACGCAAAGGTCTAAACAGTAGAAAATAGACAATTAGTATACCTAATAAACCACTTACAACAATGGAAGTAACATAACCCAGAACGACACCTAAAACACTATACCCCAATAAGACCAACAACGGACCAAGAAAAGTTTTAGTTACAGCCTGCAATATCTCTGTAAGACTTTTAAACTTCATTTTTTCAAAGCCTACAAATATAGCTAATGCAGCAGAAACAAGAGAACTAGCAAAAATAGCCACTGACATCAAAGCAATTAATGAGGATAACTCTGGATGGTTAAGAAGCATAGCTAAATTATTAGCTATAGCAAAACAAACCAAAGATAAAACAGCACCACTTATTATTTCAAAAAGTATACCTGAAAAAATCACGTCATGTATCTCACCATGCTTGTTAGCAGCACGCAAATTAGCTATCCGCTGAGTCATAGCAGAACTTACACCCAGATCTCTAAAATAAGCAATAACCGTTGAAGGAATCAAAGCTAAACTATACAAACCAAGCTCGTCAGCAGATAATACATTACCTAAAAGCAAAGTTCCTAAAGCTAATATCACCGAAGAACATACAAGACCAATCAAAAGATAAAAGCTGCCAGCTGTTGAAGACTTACCCATCTGTAAAGCTTTATCATCCATATAGCTCGCAACCTTAACCATTTACACTAAAAGAAGTTTTTATATGCTTTGGAAAAAGTTCCTAAAACACATAAAACAATAAAACAGCAAAACAACAAGACACACCAACATGCCAGACAACAATAGATAAAGCCAGTTGACACAGTCACTATAACGTGGAAGCATTCTACAGATTTTTATAAAATGTAATCAAAAAAGGATACATTATGTATGTGAAAAAATTATTTTAGAGAAGCCTTGAGTGTTACAAAGTATGTTAGAACTTGATTAAATTCTGTTTCAGATATAGACAAAATTGCTTGCACTGCATCTCTATGTTTTAGAGGGGGAGAAACAGGAACTGTTAAGGTGTAATCAAGATGTGTAAACAAGTGATCCCAAGAAATGTTGACCTGTTTACCTTTTAAAGTAAACAAGGTTAGGAGATAAGCACTAGCACGGTTTAAACTATCCTTAAAAGCTTTAAGTGTGGAAACAACTACAGCTGCATCATAATCTTTTGCTAAAAGATGACGTTTAATTTGGCTATAACTTTCTTCTAAGAGAGTAATCTCTGTAGAGAGATCATGTTTAATTTTTATTTCAGCACCTTGAGACATAACATTTCACATTTTTTATAGCAGGAAACAACTAAAATAAGATTTCCACTTATACATCGATAAATTACGGAAAAAAATAATCGAAGCATTTAATTAAATTAGTACAGCATGAAGGACATATTGTTAAGGCTGTTGTATATGAGAGTTAATGAGCACTTTTTTGAGATTCATAATAATTTGCCTCGGGAGGGTCCTGGTGATAGCAGATCAACAAGGCGAGCTTATCGTATGCTTACAGATTTGCCTGAGAGACCCCGGGTTTTGGATGTTGGTTGTGGTTCGGGTGTACAGACGATAGAGTTGGCAAAGATTTCGAATGTAGAAATTACTGCGTTAGATATTCATCAGCCTTTTTTAGATGTGCTTGCGGGTAGGGCTAAAGTTGAAGGGGTAAGTGAGAGGATTAGGCTTGTGAGGGGTGATATGTTGTGTTTGGATTTTGAGTGTAATAGTTTTGATGTCATATGGTGTGAGGGAGCTATTTTTGTTGTAGGTTTTGAGAAGGGGTTGTGTGAGTGGCGAAGGTTTTTGGTTGATAAGGGTTATTTTGTTGTTTCAGAGTTATGTTGGATAGATCCTAATCCGCCAAGAGATGTTAAGGAGTACATGTTAAATGTGTTATATCCGTCTGTAAAAACGGTGGCGGAAAATTTGCGGATTATTAGGGATGTAGGTTATGAGGTTAAAGACTATTTTGTTTTGCCAGAGTCAAGTTGGTGGGAGAATTATTATTTGCCGATTCTTGCCAAGTTGCCGTTTCTTAAGAGGAAATATCAGGGTAGTAGTGAAGCTTTAGGGGCGATTGTGGAAGAGGAGAAAGAGATAGAAATATTTCGTCGATACTCTAAGCATTATGGGTATGTTTTTTACAGTTTACAAAAAGTGTAGTGACAATTATGTTCTTGTTTTATGTTGTTTGTTTATGATGTGTTATTGTTTTCCGAACCATTTTTCGAACCAGGTGTTAAACATTTCGAGGCATTCATTACGATAAGCGGTTTCGCCTGATTCGTCGCGTATACAGCTGGCGAGCTCTATATTATTGAGGATTTCTGTTTTTGCTTCATTTAAACTTGCTGTTACATCGTCAAGCATGTCAGTGCCGCCTTCTGCATAGGTTTTTACTGAGGCTTGTAGAAATGCTCTTTTTTCTTGAATTAACTCTCCAAATTTACCTTCTAAGGACATAATAAACAATTATTAGTATGTAAACGAGTGTTATTTAATTTTTGGTTGTAATAACAAGGGATAGTTTGAGCTAAAATGTGTTAAAGAATATGTCTGATTGTTAACTACTATTTTTGTTGGATTAGAATTTAGGTGTTGGTAAGAAGTATATTTGTATGGTTAACTTTGATTAGAGAGTCAATAACTTAATATGGTTCATTGTTTCTCTTCGGGTAAAACAAGATTAAAGTTAACTTGTCAAGCTTTGAATTGGCTGTTAGTCAGTTTTTGATAAAGCTTGCATTATTTGGAGAATATAAAAGTGGAAATTAAAATCCTTGGTGGAGCTAGAGAAGTTGGTGGCTCATGTATATCTGTTGAAGCAGATTCGTGTAAAGTTGCATTAGATTATGGTATAAAGCTTGATGAGAAGGAAACTAAAAAGTTTCCAACTGATTTTGATGCAGTAATTATAAGCCATGCACATCTTGATCATACAGGCAGTTTGCTAAGTTTATCTAAATATAATCCTACAATTGTTGGTTCTGAAATTACACGAGATGTAACAGTGGATCTATTACATGACATGGTAAATATTCAAACTGAAAAAGGAAATTTTGAATATAAAGAACATCATGCAGAAAGAATAAGACAATGCTGGTGGGCTCGCGACTCCATAGCCCTAGCAGGAATGAAAATTAAACTTCAACCAGCAGGTCATGTAGCAGGAGCTAAAGTGACAAGTATAGAAGCAGAAGGCAAAAAGATTGTCTATACAGGCGACATTTGTACACATGACACCGAAATACTGCAAGGTTGCAAGTTAGATACATTGCCTAAAAGGCCTGATATGTTAATTACAGAGTCAACATATGGGGGTAAAGTGCGGGTACCTAGGCAGAAATTGATAGATGAACTCATGGAAGATTTGCTAAAGACTATGGATAATAAAGGAAATGTTTTGATTCCTACATTTGCGTTTCATAGGAGTCAAGAAATGGCAAGGCGTATAGATAATGCCATAACAAATGGGTGCTTACCTCGGTATAATGTGTATACCATATCGAATTTGGCGCATAAAATAAATGATTACTTCAATCAGTATAAAACATTATTTACCAAAGAAGTTCGTAAACAAAAAATGCCCTTCAGATACAGACATGTAAAGCATCTATATCGCACAGCACAAATTGAAGAACCAGCTATCGTAATTTGCACATCCGGCTTTGGACACGCAGGTGCAAGCTTACGATTATTAAAAGACTGGGCAGGCGATAAACATAACTCTGTTATACTAACAAGTGGTTACCTGCCACCTGATAGTCCACTAAAAACAGCAAAAGAAGAAGGCTATTTCAAAATTGAAGACGAAACATTTGACGTGCAAGCGCTAGTTAAACAAATTGAGTTATCAGGTCATGCAGATCAAAATCAGCTAATTGAAATTGTAAATAAACTAAAACCCTCCAGAACAGTTCTTGTACACGGAGATATAGAACAAGCGGAAGCATTAGCAGAAAAAATCGGCGAAATGACAGATGTCTGCATACCAGAGCGAAATGATACAATAGACCTCTAAACCGTTCCACAAATAACACACAACCCCGCTAAAGTACTACGTAGAAGTAAGGCTATAATAACAAAAATAGCTAAAGATGAGTTTACAGAGAGAATCTGTTACTCAATTTTTTTAAAGTTAGAATTAATTTTATTTTTCGTTGAAATTTTAGGGTTTCTTTAAGCTTATTTGGTATTTTGTTTGGCATATACGTTAAAAATTAATGATTTACCTTAAGATTTTGAAGAAGCCACTACAGCATATAATAGGATAATGGCACACTAAAAAATATGTGTGAACAGGTTACTTAAAGCTAAGCACACACTTGGTGAAGAGTTAAAGATAGTGTTTTTATAGGTTTATTAAAAATGGGTTTGTTTTCTTCTCTTTGCCCATTATAGTGGTTTCTTCATGTCCGGGATAGACAAGTAGAGCGTCAGATAGAAGAGCTATTTTTTTCAGAGTTAGGTTCATATCCTCAGGTGAGCTCTCAGCGAAGTCTGTTCTGCCAATGCTCTCTGCAAATAGAGTATCCCCAGAGAACATGACATTATGATTATCGCTAATAAGACAAATGCTGCCCATTGTATGACCTGGTGTATGCATAATTTTTAGGCAGACATTACCAAATGAGATATTATCTCCATCTTTAAGTAACACATCTGAAGACGCATCACGATCGCCTAGTCGCTCCAATAAGTAAGCATCACGTTCATGAATACATATGGGGACCGCATATTTTTTTTGCATTAAACTATCACCATCTATATGGTCATAGTGTCCATGAGTGTTTACTATAAATTTTATTTTAAGCATCTCTTTATCAATATAACTAAAAATCGGCTGAGTTTCAATATCTAAATGTAAGCCAGGGTCAATAATTATTGCCTCTTTTGTATCTTTACAGCTCACAACATAACAGTTCGTTTGAAGCATACCAACAGGAAATGTCTCAACATGCATAATTATCATAGGCGTAATAGCAGATGTTAAAGTTAAGCGTTTTCGTTAAATACCAAAAATGAGTTGTAAAACAAAACGATTAAAAAGTCTTTTAATGGTTGTAGGCTAAGAAAATATTTGGGAAATGGAAAAAAATTCCCAAGATTTATTGGAATTTTTCTGGGGAGATATAGTCGCCGTATTTTGTTTGTGCTTCTATTAGTCGTTCGCGTTGTTTGTAGAGTTGCCCAAACATTTCTAATGGTATATCTGTAACGTTTTCTTGGTAGAATTTGGAAACACGTTCTATTTTTGATAGATTCTCTGGTACGCGTATTGTAAATTGTTTTATGTAATCTTCTTTTGCATAGTCTTTGTCTAGGACTTCTCTGAAGAGTCTTTTTAGGTCTTCATATTTGGGAATTAGTCCTGTAGGCGTTTTTATAGCGTCAACTTCATTGTGAACGCGTTGTTCCATCCATTTGACCCAGACGTGTTTATCACGTGGACTGTTTAGGTATTTGCCGTCTTCTAGATTGCGTAAGAAATAGTTTACGCCGAAAACTATGGGTTGTTTTTTGAGTTTTTGTCCGAATTCTAGGTTGTTGCTAACGTTTTTGCCCATGGGTATGGATATAAAGTCTTGGATGCTCATCATGTTAATTTCTGGTACGCCTTCTTTGCCGATTGTTGCAAATGTAGTTTCTGTTTCTAATGAGGCTCCGTATGCTATGATGCCGTGTTCCCAGCTGTAGCTTTGTTGCACGGGGACGTATGCTTTTGCGTCTCTTCCACCGTACATTATTCCGCCTAACTCAACGCCGTTAGGGTTGTTAAGTTCTGGGTCAACGTTTCCTAAGGCTGATAGGGCTACTGCGTATCGTGCGTTTTTGTGTGCTGCTGAGATTTCAGTGCCTGTCTCATCTTTTTTGCCTTCATACCATTGTCCTGTATAGTTTAAGCCTTCTTTGGGTAATTCTTTGCCCATGCCTAGCCAGTAGGGTTTTCCGTCTTTTATTAGTATGTTTGAGAAGACTACTTCTCCTGGGGTTGTTAGTACTTTCCAGATTAGGGCATCGTCTTTTTCGTTTACGTCCTGTATTATGCCAAATATGCCGCTTTCAACGTTGACTGCGCGGGCGACCTCGTTTATTTCACGGATGTATGCTATGTCATCGCCAAGTATGGTCTCGCTGGGGAGCATAGCTGTTGAAGTTTTACCGCATGCGCTTGGGAAAGCGCCGGCGAAGTAGGTTTTGCGTTTGTTTGGACCGTAAACGCCCATAAGTAGCATGTGTTCTGCTAGCCAGCCTTCACTGCTAGCTTTACGTATGGCAAGACGGAAGGCTAATTTTTTAAAGCCAACGCTGTTTCCTGCGTATTGAGTATTTACGCTATATATGGTATTGTCCATATGGTCGATATAGATGCGTTTTTTGTCGGGTTCTGCGCTCACCATTTCTTCAGTTAACTTACCTGCGGAATGAACTACTTTGAGAAAATCGCTTTTTGTTCCGGCTTTTACAAATTGTCCATAGCCGGCTCTGTAGAGTAAGTCTTCGGAGTGAGCGACATACCATGAGTCAGTGCATTGTAGACCTAAAATGGTGAAAACTGAATCGCGTGGGCCTAATGAGATGAAGCGGACTATCATGGTTCGTCCGATCATTAGATTTCTAAGGGCGCTTCGAACTTCAGTTAAACCTTCTTGGCGATCTATCTGGTTAAGTGCTTTACTTAAAAATACGCCTTTGGGTACAAGGTACTTTGTATTTTGGCGGTCGCGACCTTGGTCTTTTTCGCCGTCAAAATGTATGGTATGTCCTTGCATGGTAAGTATAGCTTGTTCTTCGCCGCAGGCTATTGATTGTTTTCTAACATATGCTATATCTTCAGCTGAGTCACTGCAGATAAAAATTTTTTCTGGATGACACAAGTCACTAATTTTTGCAATGAACTCGTGGACATTGGGATTGTCGATCGCGGATAGTTTCTCGAAATCTTTTGGATCTAGTTTAGGTTGGAGAGCTTCTAGATAGGGATTCATAACAATTATCCTCATCGCATTTTTTTATAATTCATGTACAATTCCTGGTACCCTTGGGAATGGTTGACACTCAGCAATATGCTTTACGCCTGTAAGATACGCAATAATACGTTCAAGCCCAAGACCGGCACCTGCTGATGGTTTTAAGCGACCTTCTTTGGCCATTTGGATAATTAATGAATAGTTTTCTTTTCTTACGCCGTGTTGTTCCATTTTTTTAATTATTTTATGGTAATCATATTCTCGTTTGGAGCCTGAGAGTACTTCTCCGAATTTGGGCATGAGCAGATCATAGTTATCCCATTTACCTGTTGTAAAGTCTTCGAAATCATAGAATTCACGTGGAAGGTTTGTGATCCATACAGGCTGGGTAATTTCAGATGTTATATCATCTTCCCATGTTTCGCCGTATTTGGCTTCAAGGTCTGCTCTGTCGAAAATTTTAAATGGCAGCTCCAAAGTGGGAAGAGCGTCAAGACGGTTTATGGCTGCTAGTGTTTCTTTCATGTCTTTTTTTAAGCCTTCGATTAGCAGGTATAGTGCGTTTTCGACTGTTGTGAAAACGTTTTGTGATGTGGCGTTTTGGATTTCGAAGTCAAGTTGGGTAAATTCGTATATGTGTTTTCCGGTTTTTCCGCGGTCAGATTTTTCTATGCGAATGTTTGGTGCGAGTATGAATAATTTTGGGTAAACTGTTGAGGCGGCTATTAATTTATGGACTATCATGCTTGACATGGTGCGTACGGGTTTTCCGTATATGTCAACTTCTATTCTTGTTTCAATTGACGCGTTTGGGTCTGGCCATAGGGGGTCGGTGCTTTGGCTTAAGACTACGGGCAGAAGCCATTGAAAACCCTCTTTTACGTATGTTGAGGTGAGGTTTCCTATGGTGTATGTTACTATTTTTCCTATAGCTGCTTTTTTTTCGATTTCTTGACCTGTTAGCTGGTCTAAGGATTTAGGAGGTGAGATGAGTGTCATATGCTTCATTCTGCTTTGTTTATTTGTTTAAGTGAGAGTGTATGGCTGGTATAAGAAATTTTTTATTTAATTCTTGTTTATTTTACAAAAAAATATGTTTATATACTAAAAAGTTGTAATTCTTACATATGTCCTTCAAGTTAGATGATAAAGACTTTGCGATTTTAACGCTAATACAAGAAGATAGCAAATTAACAGCTAATAAAATGGCTAAAAAAATCGGCATTCCTATAACCACAGTTTTCGCAAAAATAAAACGCATGGAAGAATTAGGCATAATTAAACAGTACCGCGCCATACTCTCTGCTGAAAAATTAAACCTGACCACCGCAGCCTTCATCCTAGCAGCTGTTTCATATGGAAGTAAGACAGATGGAACAGTAATTACTCAGCGTGAGGTAGCTGAAGAGATAGCACGACTTGTTGAAGTACAAGAAGTACATATAATTACAGGTGATTGGGATTTACTAATTAAAATTAGAGCCGAAAATGTTAATGATGTAGGTAAATTCGTTGTAGACAAGTTAAGACGTATTAACGGATTACAGAAAACTTTGACCTGCATGGTCTTTGAAACGGTAAAAGAAACAACAAGCTTACCGAGAACTATAAAAAAGCCGCAGCAGTAGCCTAAAAGTGGCATTTAGACAATAGTCGTTGAATAGTACAGCAAGGGTAGGGCCAGTAGTACAGTGTTTTTTCCTTTAGCTGAGAGGGTATATGTTACGCGTAAGGGTGGGCCTGTTTGTACATTGCGTTCTATATAGCCGCGTGAGTTTAACAGTTTTAGCTTATCAGACAACGTCCGTGAGTTTACTTCTAAAATTTTTTTTAGCCCACCAAAGCTGCTGCTCTTTTTAAGCAGCAAGGTGTAGAGGATTTCTAGGCTCCATTTTTGGAATAGTACAGTAAAGTTTTCCTGTAAGCTATTCATTTCTTCTTTTACCTCTTGTGGAGATATTTTTTGTTTTTCCATTATCGCAAAGAAAGTAGCCTCTATGCCCTGTATGGTTCTATCCATTTGTGCTTCTACTATTTTGCGAAAATCTGCGCTTAAAGTTAAAGTTTGGGTCATACTAGAGTACACTTGGTGTATTTTGACTTACTTTACAATTTATAAAGCTTTACTAATACAACATAGTATACAAAATACATCAGATTAACGGAGAGTATAAATATGGAAAAATATGACGTAATAATTGTTGGAGCAGGAACAGCAGGCTGTATTGCGGCAAAAACAATTGCTGAGTCAGGCTTAAAAGTATGTCTTGTAGAAAAAAATAAACGTGAAAATATTGGAGAAAAAATCTGCGGAGACGCCTTAGGAGAACATCACCTAACATTTCTAGGTCTTGAAAAACCAAACGGCGGCGAATTAGAAGCAAAAATTGACGGCATGAAAATTTACTCCCCAGACGAAAACACCATATTCACCGTAGCAGACAACGACTTTAAAGGCTATATACTAAACAGACACCTATTCGGACAATGGCTGTTAAAGAAAGCTACAGATAAAGGGGCTCAATTATTAGATAGCACAAATTTCCGCACACCTATAATTGAGAAAAACGCGGTAGTTGGAATATCTGCTAAAAACATGAAAACCAATGAGAATGTGGAATTACGTAGCAAAGTTGTCATAGACGCCACAGGCTTCTTTGGCATGGTACGTAAACAATTGCCAGACGTGTTAGGTATAGATCAGGAGATAGCTAATGAGGATGTAGAAGCGTGCTATCGTGAAATACGCCAACTCAAACAGGAATCAGAAAATACAAAATACTGCGAAATATACCTAAATCAAAAAGCCTCACCAGGCGGCTACATTTGGATCTTCCCCAAGGGCAACGCACGGGTAAATGTGGGTATAGGAGCTCTTATGCGTAAAACAGGTTATCCTAATCCAAAAGAGCAGCTATATGAAACAGTCTTCAAAAAGCCAATGTTTAACAATTCACAAATTTTAACCGGTGGCGCATGGTTTGATCCTGTCCGCAGACCTCTAGATAACATGGTAAGCAATGGAGTTGTCATAATAGGCGATGCAGCCTCACTAGTTAACCCCATACACGGCGGTGGTATAGGACCTTCAATGTTAAGTGGTCATTTTGCTGGAAAACAAATAATTGAAGCATTAAGCAAGGGTGAGCCAACTAAAGAGGCACTATGGGGCTACAATAAACAGTACATGGACACATATGGTAAAAAGCAGGGAACACTTGACATTTTCAAACTATTCTTACTCTCCTGCAGCGATGACGACTTAAACTATGGTATGAACCAGAAACTTATGACAGAAGACGATGTACTAAAAGCAGGCATGGGCGATGAATTCAAACTCAACATAACAGAAACCGCAAAAAGAGTTTTCAGAGGCATAAGACGCATAGGCTTCCTAAACAAACTACACCTAACAGTTACCACAATGAAAGAACTACGCGCACATTACAACACATACCCCACAACACCCACAGGCTTTGAAACCTGGAAAGACCAAACAGTAGACATAATAGCTCAAGCAAAAAAGAAACTTGTAGAATAAACAAAAAAAAGAGGTACATAACCTCACACTTTTTCTTACTAACTTTTACAGATGGTAAACATAAAAAATAGACTATTTACCCACCAACCACCTGCCTACTACCCACTACACTGTTAAATCTAATTGTTGCATATAATTGGGTATAGTTTTTTTAGTTTGATGCGTGCATCTTTGGTAGTGAATTGCCAATCAACACATTTTTGCAAATCATTACGATCCGCCTCACAAACAGAAAGCTCCACATTCAACACACCCAATCCATCAACCCGCCTACCCAAACACTGCCAACTAAAAACACTAAACTCAATCCCCACAACATTAAACCAACCACCATACTCAGGAGCATAATGAATCACCAAACGCCTAGCAAGCTCACAAGCCTCAACAGCCGGAAAAACCTCATAAAGCGAAGACAAATTATACGTATTCAAATTACCACAAACCAACCGCACCTTAGACACATCTGAAAAATAAACCGTAAACAACTCTTTAACCCCATAAACCCAATCCACCTTTGCACGATACTCCCCAGTATGAACATACCGCCACCCACCCAAAAGCTCCGCAAACACAAAAACACTACAAACCCCCATACACTTATACTCATCATCAATCTTCTGCAAACTACCCGGTCTTCATAACAATAGGTCCTCGCCACTCATCTAAAAGTTGATAGAGTTTTTCATCCACACAAAATAACAGGATAATTCTCATCAAAGGGCTGTTGATAAAGGTCTAAAATATCTTTATGCAAACAACAAAAACAGCGTTTTACTTTGATGTGATGCACCACATTTTCTTTAAATGATGACGCAGCTGCGTTTTTTTAAAACTGTACCCACAGAGACGTAGCTGATTTGGTCTATGTAGCCTAGTTTGACTGTTTTGTTTGCTAGGAGTCGTAAGGACCATTTGGCGTGGCCTTTGGGTGGTTTTGTGCAGGTGAGTGCGATTATGTGTGCTTCTACTTCGCCTGTTATTTTTGCTTTAATGGGTGGTGTTGTTCGTTTTTTGCGTGTTAATGCTGTGTTTAGGTCGTTTTGGGCGTAGGTTTTTCTTATTATTTGTGTGGTGGTGTTTGTGGTGTTGCATTTTTGGGCTACTTCTGAGATTGTTAGTTTGGCTGATTTGTTGTCTGCTGTTGCTAAGAGTATGTTGGCGTGCAGGATTTCTTTTGCAGATGTTTTACCAGTGGTTGTTATTTTTATTAATTTTGTTTGTTCTTCTTCTGTTAGATTAACTTTGTACATTAATTTTGGCATGATATGTCCTCTACGACACATCATAACACAAAAGAGATATTTACACAATTTTAAGATTTAACAGTGTAGTAGCAAAGTGAGGGGTATTTTTTGTATTTATCGTACCATCCGTAGTTTTGTTGTGAGCTTATTGAGTGTTTGAATGAGAATTGTATTTGTAGGTTTTTGTATTCGTCGTATGTTATGTGGTTGTTTGGGTAGAGTTTTTTGAATTTTCTGTAGAGAAGCCACAGATCGATTTTCATTTGGGATAAATTGGGGTTATAGCGTTTGTATGTAGTGTTTCTATTGTAGGGTAGTTCTTTTGGTGTGTTTAGTAGTAGTGCCAGAAAGGCTATACGGTAATTATAACATTGATGTCCATGGGAAAAATAAAAGGAGGATATTTCGGATGTTGACAAGTGTTTGTCTTCATCTTTTTACTGTTTGTTTTCTGTTGTTTGTTTCTGTGTTGTTTTTATTGGAAGTATTGGTGTTGTTGTTCCTTCTAGCCCTAGTACGTTTAGGACGTCTGCGTTTGAGGGGACGATGATTTTGGTTTGTTGCGCGAATGTGTCTCTTATTACGTCTAGTTTTTTGTTGAGTTGTGCGTTGTTTTGAAAGTATTCATTTGCAGATTCGGATACTAGTTTTATTGATTTTGCTTGTGCTTCAGCTATTAACTCTAGTGATTTTGCTTGTCCTTCAGCGGTTAGGATGGCTGCTTGTTTTTCACCTTCTGCTTTTAGGATGGCTGCTTGTCTTTCTTGTTCGGCTGCTTCTTTTTGGCCTGTGGCTAGTAGTTGTGCTTGTCGTCTTGTTTGTTCTGCTGTTTTTTGTTTGTGCATGGCTGTTTGGATGTCTTGTGGTGGGTCTATTTTTTGTAGTTCTATGCGTGTGACTTTTGTGCCCCATTTGTTTGTGGATTGGTCTAGGCTGACTCTTAGTTCTGTGTTTATTTTTTCTCTTGAGGTTAGGGCCATATCGAGTCTCATGGCTCCTACTATGTTGCGTAGAGTTGTTTGAGCTAGTTTAATTATTGCTATTTCAAAGTTTTCGACTTCGTATATTGCGCATTTTGCGTCTGTAATTTGGTAGTATATTACTGCGTCTATAGTTACAACTACGTTATCTTCTGTGATAACTGACTGTGGTGGTACGTCTATTATTTGTTCGCGCATGTTTACTCGGCGTATTTTTTCTACAAATGGTGTGATCATACGTAGTCCGGGTTCTACAGTTGTTTTGTATGCTCCGAAACGTTCGATTAGACCTTTTTCGTATTGGTTGACTTTTTTTACAGACATACTAAATATCAGTATTGCAACGAGTACTACGGCAATTATTACAATTTCTAACATGGGCATTCTTCATCAGTTTCTCCATCTACTATAAGGCTAACCCCTTCTACGCGAATCACTCTTACTTTTGAGGTTTCTTTTATTGTTTGGCAGTCGTCTACGGTTTTTGCTAGCCAAAGTTCTTCGTCTAATTTGACTACGCCGCCGTCTGTGGGGTCAATGTCTGTTTTTGCGACAGCTATTTTTCCGACTAGTGCGTCAGAGTTTGTGCGTAGTAAACTGACGTTGACTTTATCTAGTAGGCCGCCGCCTCGTATTTCTTCAATGTTGTATGTGGCATCTTTTATGTGGTTTAAGCGTCGGATGAATTCGCCTAAATCTTCACTGTTTAGGTCTACTTCCAACAGGTAATCTTTGGGTCGTCTGTTAAGTTTGTATGTCATGCGAGAGTATTTTTCGCCGAATTTTGATAGCATTTGTGCTAATTTAAGTTCGTCAGCTTTTACGGTGAATATTACTTTCATGGGTATTGCCTGATAATGACAGGCATCACTCAATATTTAAACGTATTTACAACTATTGTGTCTTATTGATGATTATTAACCAGTAATTACTCGCATTACGTCAAAATATTCAAAAAAGAGCGTTATCTCAGCGCATCAATGACCATTGATCCTTATTAGACTTGCTCGGTAATTAGGTGTTGTGCAGTTCGTGGTTGTATATGCCGCAGATGAGCACTGTTCGCAGGTCGTGTCGTTTGCGTCTGTTGCGATACTTGCTTGATAAAATTTTGAACACCCCAAGTTTTGCAGTAATGTCCTCAACAAGCATCCTCTCTTTAAAAATACGCCTATTTCCAATTTTTTCTACACCACTAAGAGAATCATACACTGATTTTCTACTGTCATATCTAAACAGGCGTAATTTAGCACAATCCCCAATTTATCAAAACACGAAAATAGAAATCTATATCAGAGTGTAACAAAGTGACGCTCAAACTATGTATAAAAATTTCCGTCCCTGCCGTATGTGTTCACTCCGAACAGAGGCTTTTCTATACCCTGCAAAAATTGGGTCGGGTCGTTCCGCGCCGTCGGTCTTTTCTAAAACAGGACTCCCCTGTTAATAGGTTTGGAATTGTTAATTTACCATTTTTTGTTGATACTGCTCATAAAGTAAGAAGGGCGCACTTACACAATCGCGCCACGATTGTCCAACGTTCATGCGGGTTTGAGAGCTTCTGCGAACTGAATCATCGGAGGAATCCGTAACGGCGATTTATCATTTGCACGTCCAAATTATCGGCATGGAGTCAGTCGTTCGGCTGTGGGTGCGGCGGCGTATCGGGCGGCAGAAAAACTAAAAGCGCTAGAGTCGGCGGCCTATCGGTCAGGTGAAAGCTTGGGCGGCGGGGATATGGAAATAACCCACGACTACACACGAAAGAAGGGCAGGGTACACAAAGAAATCCAAATCTATCCAGCCCATTACTACACAGACAACTTAAACTACCAAATACAACCTGCGTAGAACATTCCCATTTTTATCAATACATGTTTTAACAAACTTACAAAAGAGACTACACAAAAAACTCATACAAAAAAAGAAGGCATTTGACAAGTTTTTATGTAATACATTGAATAGTTTTATTTTTTCTTTGCTTACACAATAAGTAGGCAATAACCATTAGTAAAATTACAATAATGCATACAAAAGCAAAAAAGGTGATTAGGTTAGACTGCAACGGACTTTGCTGCGGGGGATTATTCGGATTTGAAGTTGACGACCCGCCGGGAGTTAAAGGCACGGTAGTAACAGTTGATGTGGGCCCAGACTTATCTGTAACGGGTATTTTTATTGAAAACTCAGTCCATTCACT
>WRGM01000159.1 GCA_009787175.1 Candidatus Bathycorpusculum fermentans
CTCAAAGAGCGTCATGTTATTGGTAAGGCGCATACGGTTACTATTGAGCAGGATAATAGTAATACGTGGTATCATCTTGGACGGTTTACACGACGCACAAAGGTGGTTTCTAAGTGCGATACCATGGTTGATACCTCGATAAAGCTGTGGTCCAACTTGACAACGCCCGATATCTTCACTCAAATCCAAACAATAGCACTATCTCCCTATAAGTGAAGACTCTCCAATTTTGATTATTTGAGGGATTTTACCTGCCATGCCTACTTTGCTCTTGTATAGTATTAATACGCCTAATACGTCTGGAATGTTTAAGCCTTGTTTAATTCCAGCGGCGATACCTGTTTCAGCATCAGCTTTTACTACATTACCTACAGCTGTAGCAGCTGCGTCGGCTAGACCAGCGTTTTTGCAGAAAACTGTTACTGCCTCAGCATCGCCGAAACTAAAGGCATGGCTAAATCTGCCTGAACTTGTTGCTACGCCAATTGGGAACTTGTCAAGTCTAAACCCGAAGCGTTTTGATAATGGCTCATTACCTGCAGCTAAAGCTACATCAATAGGTCTATCGGAAACTGCAGAGATTTCGCCGCCATCCTCCACGACGGCAACTTTGCAACCGACTTTTTGCATATCAAGCACAGCTAAATCAGCTATAACACCGGCAACTGCTGCCATGGGTCCAACATTTGCTTTCTGTGCCGCCAACGCCATAAGCTTAGCAACTAAGGGCTCGTTAGGTACAAGCGTTGGATTAAAAGAGCTGACAAAAGTTTGATCTATCTGTATATAGTCTTCAAGCTGCTGATAGTTGTATACTATTGATTTTTTAGCGGTAGTTACGCCTTGAGCGGTATCACTTATTATACGGCAAACGCTATCTTTGTAAGTGTAGTCTTCTTTGAAGAGAAGGTTGTCTGTCAACTTATTTTTCCCGAAGTTTATGATTATGACTGCTGCATATGCCTTCAGTGTTAGAGTATTTAACAGAGTTTATTGCTCGGGCGGGGCAGGCATCTACGCATATGCTGCAGACACTTCCGACACATTTTTCTTTATTGAACTGTATTGACAGATCTTCAGCTACACGTATTGCCTCTACGGGGCATAAGGCGACACAGGAGCCGCAGCTAAAGCAACGATTGGTGTCTACTTCGATAAGTTTAGGCACTGTAACTGTTGCACCTTTTTGACGGAAAGCGGCTACAATTTTATCAACTTCATCATCTGGAACGTCAAGAACTATTTCACCGCCCTTTGAATTTATATGCGCCGCTAAAATGGCAACAAGTACCTTATTTGCCAATATAACCTCTGAAACTATAGGTTCAGAGACAATGTTTTCATTTAATCGTATGAGGATGCGCGCCATGTTTTACCGTCCTAACAGTTTAGAAACATCCTCAGAGGTTACTATGCCCAATACTTTATGTTCAGAGTCAATTACAGGCAACGCTGAAATGTTATGCTGTGCCATGCGTTTTGAAGCACTCTCTAGTGGCTCGTCAGGGTTAGCAGTTATAACTTTTCGGGTTTCAATATCGGCAAGAGCCTTTTTGCTCTCAGCCATTGCGCGGGTAATGTCCCATGAGGTTACTATGCCTAAGAGTTTACCGTTGATATCTATGACGACTATGTGGTTTACGGCTTTTGTAACTATGCGTTCGGCGATAATTTTGATTTCTTCGTTTTCCATACAGGTAACAGCTGGATGCATAACATTGGATACAAAAGGAATTTCCTGTGTTTGCCGCATAGACTTAACAACAGTATCAAGCGAAAGCCGCTCTATAGGAGTTGTTAAAGTAAATTGACCCGCTTCAATCCAGTTTTTGAGAGTATGTGCAACTTTTTTTGCCATCTTTAAGCTGGAAAGTGAGCTAACACGGACATGCTTATCATTAACAGTTATTGCGCCAGATTTTAATTCAGCATATGAGACCCGGCGCAATTTTGGTCTATCGCGTCGCATAACACTGTAGTCAATTACGTCAGTAAAGATTTCTGTATCACGAATCGCCGTTTTTCTAACTAGTCCCTCATTAAGAATAGGTATAGGTATGCCTAAGCCGACATATAATGAGGTGCCATAACGAGTAAATGCGGCACCCTGCAAAAACTCTGGATTCATCTTTTTAGCATCCCCCTTAACCATTAATGTACCATTAAGATTTTTAGGACTATGCTGAGTACCCTCACCTATAATATAACCCTGTCCGCCGCCTAAGAAAATTTTTGTACCAAACCCTATGGTCTCATAGTCAGGATCATTCATAAGCGGATTAAGCTCACCAGCACCAGAAAAAGTAGCATTACGCATGCGAGGCAAAAGCTTACTCATGTAAGTATAAATTGTTTCATCACTACAATTAACTGCACAATTATAACGTTGATAACAATTACGAAAATTCAATAAATAAAACTGGTTAAGATCATCCTTAGTTATAGTAGTCTTAATAGCCATCCTAGGATAACAATCAGTACCATACGCTGTTGCCCGCAACTCAACCTCATTACCAGCAACTAACTCTTGAATTATATGCCCACCACCGTATTCAAAGGGTCTTTTTTCACAAGAATTAGTCGCACCAATAAACAGATCAACAGCAGCGCCAGAATGACAAACTTCTACATCATTAAACCATGCCCGCTGAATTTTTATCGGCGGATCAGAATGACCAAGATTAACAACAGCCCCTGAAGAACACATCGCCCCAAACGTGCCAGTTGTTACAACATCTACTTCTTTAAAGGCAACCTCTACACCACTGCTCTCTACAAGCTTTTTCATCTCTTCAGCAGTTAAAACTTGAACATCGCCTTTGAGGATTTTCTGATTAATCTCTTCAACCGTACGAGTTTTCTGATTTAGTTTAGACAAATGACTTTACCTTAATACCAAACGAAAAGCAACACAAGCAATATAATATTTACGCAAAAAATAGTCTCTAAAAGAAACAAACAAAAAATGGAAAAAAAGGGTTTTACCATTGTTTCCAAGGGATTTCGTCCATGTATTCGTTAAGACTGCGTATAGACTGCCCGTTTGAATTGTTCTTTTTTAGTACATCAATAAGTGCTTCTGCTAGCTGTAAATTGGTAATAACTGGGACATTGAATTCTACTGCTTGCCGTCGAATGATGTAACCATCGGTTAGTATGTCTGAGTAGTCTTCTTTATGGTTAGTAACGGGTACATTAATGACTAGATCAATTTTTTTATCTTGCAAATAGTCAAGAATGTTGGGGTTAACTTGGGCATCTCTAACTTTATAGAGAACTGTAGTAGCTATACCTGAGTCGTTTAGAACTTTGGCTGTGTTGGCTGTGGCGTATATGCGGAAATTCATTTCTTGGAAGGCTTGGGCGATTGGGATAACTCGTTTTTTGTTGTCTTGGTCGCCGCCTATGCTTATGAGTATGGTACCGTCTTTGGGTGGGATATGAACTTCTGCGGCTTGTAGTGCTTTGCTAAATGCGTCTGAAAAGTTTTCACCTATGCAGGCAACTTCGCCTGTGCTAAGCATTTCTACGCCTAAAACTGGGTCTGCGCCGCTTAGGCGCATAAAGCTGAATTGTGGAACTTTGACGCCTACGTGTGATGTGGCGGTCATGGGTGATAGTTGTATATTGATTTTTTTACCTAGCATTGCAAGTGTTGCTTGGTCTATAAGGTTTATGCCGCGGACTTTGCTTACAAAGGGCATTGATCGGGAAGCGCGTAGATTGCATTCGATGACGTTTACAACGTCATTTTTTACTAGATATTGGATGTTATATGGACCTTGTATTTTGAGGGCTTTTACGATGCGTTGTGTACAGTTTTCTATGTCTTTTTGTACTTCAGGTTTCAAGGCTTGGGGCGGTATGGTCATGGTTGCGTCTCCGCTGTGGACGCCGGCGTTTTCTACGTGTTCCATGATTGCGCCAATCAGTACATTTTCGCCGTCACTAACTCCGTCGACTTCGACTTCTTTTGCGCCGGTTATAAATTTGCTTATGACTACGGGGTGGTCGGGGGAAACTTTGGCGGCCATTTTTAAAAAGTTTTCAAGTGAAACATTCTTGTATGCTACTCGCATGGCGCTGCCTGAGAGGACGTAACTGGGGCGGACGAGTACTGGGAAGCCTATTTCCTCGGCGAAGCGTTTGGCGTCCTCTATGGTTACAAGTTTGCTCCAAGGTGGCTGGCTTATGCCTAATTTGTCGAGTAATGCGCTAAATTTGCTGCGGTCTTCGGCGAGGTCAACGTTTTCTGCTGATGTGCCAAGGATATTTGCGCCTAGATCCGTCAGTTTTACAGATAAATTATTTGGAATTTGGCCGCCTACGCTTGTGATAATGCCAAGGGGGTTTTCTTTGTCGTAAATATCCAGGATACGTTCAGTTGTTAATTCTTCAAAATACAGTTTATCCGACACATCATAGTCGGTACTGACGGTTTCTGGGTTATAGTTTATTATTATGGCTTCTTTTACGTCGTTTTTCTTTAGTGCCCATACTGTGTTTACGCCGCACCAGTCGAATTCAACGCTTGAGCCGATGCGGAAGACGCCTGCGCCAAGTACAATAACTTTGCTGGCGTTATTGGAAAATGTAATGTCGTCTTCGTCGCCGCCGTAGGTCATATAGAGATAGTTTGTTTTTGCCGGGTATTCTGCGGCTAGGGTGTCTATTTGTTTTACGCATGGAATGATTTTATTGTTTTTTCGGAAGTTACGTATAGCTGTTGCATTTGTACGTTGGCAGACAGCTATTTGCTCATCTGAGAAGCCTATGCGTTTAGCTTCACGGATAATCTCAATTGCCGCTGGTTCATTGAGATTTAGTTTGCGCAGTTTGTCTTCCATGTCTAGTATGTTTTTGATTTTATTTAAAAAGAACGGGTCAATGCCGCTTAAGCGGTAAATTTCAGATACACTTAAGCCCATGCGCAGGGCTTTGCTTATTTTAAATAGATGTTCATCTGTCGGATTTGCCAGCTCACCACGTATACGCTTCTCTGATTCAGGTTCATAATCCTCAGGATTACAGACTAAACCTATTTTACCTATGTCAAGCATACGCACGGCTTTTTGTAAAACTTCTTCAAAACAGCGACCGATTGCCATAACTTCGCCTACGCTACGCATTTGTGGTCCGACATGCCGGTCGGCGTTTTTGAATTTTTGAAGATCCCAACGGGGAACTTTAATGGTAATATAATCAATAGCGGGTTCGAAACAGGCTGTTGTTACCTCAGTAACTTTGTTAATTAACTCAGGTAGTAAATAGCCAAGGGATAATTTAGTTGCAATATAAGCAAGAGGATATCCTGTGACTTTGCTAGCAAGTGCACTGCTTCTTGACATACGCGAGTTTACTTCTATAACACGGAATTCTTCTGATTTCGTATTTAGAGCCCATTGAATGTTACATTCGCCAATTATGCCCAAATGTCGGATTGCATTTATGGATGTTTGACGGATTTTTTGGTATTCACGATTATTCAAAGTTTGTGAGGGCGCAACAACAATGCTATCGCCAGTATGAACACCCATTGGATCGAAGTTTTCCATATTGGTAATTGTTAAGCAGTTATCTGCATAATCCCGCATAACCTCATACTCAATCTCTTTCCAATGACCAACATATTCCTCAATTAACACCTGATGAATACGACTCTGAACAATACCCCGTGTAACAGTTTCTTTAAGCTCATCAACATTATGAGCGACACCACTACCCCTACCACCTAAAGTGTAGGCTACACGGACAATAACGGGGTAACCTATGTCCTCTGCAATTCTCATTGCAGCCTCTACACTTGTTGCAGATCCGCTTTTTAGGGGTGGAACATCAGCTTCGAGCATTGCCTGTCGGAAACGTTCTCTATCGCCAGTGTTCTCAATAGCAGCTATGGGTGTGCCGAGGACTTTGACGTTGTACTTGTCAAGGATGCCTGTTTTAGCAAGTTCCATACCGCAGTTAAGTGCTGTCTGACCGCCAAAGCCTAATAGTATGCCGTCTGGGCGTTCTTTTGCTATGACTTTTTCTACAAATTCTGGTGTAACGGGTAAGAGGTATACTTTGCCTGAAAGGCGTGGGTCTGTTTGAATTGTTGCAATATTTGGGTTAATAAGAACGGTTTCTATTCCTTCCTCTTGTAGGGCTTTTAGGCATTGGCTTCCGCTGTAGTCGAATTCGGCTGCTTCGCCGATTTTGATTGCGCCACTTCCGAGGACGAGAATTTTATGTATCCAATCGAATTTTGGCATTATTTTGCCTCCATTGTTTTTTTGAATTTATCAAACAGCATATCTGTATCATAAGGTCCAGGTGAGGCTTCGGGATGCCATTGAACTGCAAATACAGGTTTAGTTTTATGTCTTATACCCTCAATGGTTTTGTCATTAGGGTTTATAAACCAAGGTTCAAGCTGGGTCTGTTTGAGGGTTTCCATGTTTATTGCGTAATTGTGGTTTTGTGTAGTGATATAGCAGCTTGAGCTGTTTAGGTCGAGAGCGGGCTGGTTTTGTGATCTGTGGCCGAATTTGAGTTTGTATGTGTCTGCGCCGAAGGCTAGGGCTAATATTTGGGTGCCTAAGCATATGCCCATTAGTGGGAGTTTTTCTGCTAGAACTCTGACGGTTTCGATGGTTTTTGTGTTGCGTTTGGGGTCTCCTGGTCCGTTGCTGACGAGTATGCCGTCAGGGTTGTATGTGAGGATTTCGTTAGCTGATGTGTCATATGGTACACGGATAACGTTTATTCCTCGTGTGAGTAAGCAGCGGATTATGCTAAATTTTACTCCGCAGTCGATTAAAACAACAGTTAGCTTACCATTGACGCTGTATCTGCAGGGTTCTTTAGTTGAGACTTCTTTTACTAGATCTGTCTGATTGGGGTCATGTATGTTATCGCATTCTTTTAGTAGAGCGTCAATGTCTGGTTTTTGGTTTTCGTTAAATACTTGTAATATGCCGAGCATGACACCGTGTGTTCGTAGTTTTTTGGTTAATCGTCTGGTGTCTATGCCGTATATGCCGGGGATTCCTTCATCTGTTAACCATTTATCTAGGGTGCGTGTAGATGCCCAATGATATGGTTCATAGCAGAGTTCATGTATTACTAAGCCTCGGGCTTGAATGCGGTCTGATTCAAAGCATCTGGGTAGTCCAAGGTCTAATATGGGTGAGGGAACTCCGTAATTGCCTATCATTGGATATGTTAGCGCTAAAATTTGTCCTTTATATGAGGGGTCAGTTAGAGTTTCAGTGTATCCGACCATTGAAGTTGAAAAAACTGTTTCGCCACTTATTTTACCTGTGGCACCAAAACCTTTTCCGATAAATGACGTTCCGTCTTTGAGAAGTAAAATTGCTGTTTTATTTTTATCTGACATACTATCATGTGACTCCAGATTTTGATTACCAAGTTAATATTATATGTGAACTGAAGAGCACCGACCCTGCATGGTACTCAGCATGTTTGAAGCACAGTTTAAGGCTTAAACTGTTTTTTTAGCTACTAGTCTATTGCTGGATTACTTTAGCGGCATGTTTTTGGGGGGTTAGCAGACATCATGTATGCAAACATCTTTTCAGTAGTACGTGTTCCCTCTTTTATACACTGAATTATTCTCTCATACCCTTGAGACTACATTTTTAAACTTTATGACTTTATTGTTACATAAAAATCTTTAAATGTACTAATTATTACACTCGTATTTTGTTATGACAATAGCTCAAAATGTGCGGAATTATCTACGAAACAAGCCATATCTGCTAGAGGCGTTAGAAAAAAATATAGTTAATCTAAGTGAGCTATCGCGTCAAATTGAAAATGAGTTAAAAACGGATAATACAAGCGCTGTAAAAGCTGCTCTGCGACGTTTTTCAGAAGAGCTGCAAAAGCATAAGCAGAAAAGAGAAGAAAAAGTTCTCGCCCTGCTTAAACGCAGTAACATAACTGTTTATGACCGAAAGAGTGTCATGATAACTTCTAAAGAAATTCAGGCTAAAAACAGCATGAAAGTTGACTTACCAGGAAAATATGTATACCTAATAGATAAAACAGATTTACCTGAAAACATAAACACACTAGTTAAACATGAAAACTGTACAATGATAATTGTCCATTCACCAAAAGAATTAGAGGCAACACCAGGTGTTCTCGCATTTCTTACAACTCTACTAGCAGAACAAAATATTAACATGATAGAACTCATCTCATGCTGGACAGAAACAATCATAGTTGTAGAAAAAAAAGACAGCCTAAAAACCTATGAAGTCTTCTCAAACATTGTAGGTTAACTTAGAATATTATAAGCAACAAAATTAATAATATTCATAACACAAGTTTCTATTCAGAAGGAAAAGAAAATGCCGTTAGAACAAGTAACCGTAAAAGCACCAGCAACCAGTGCCAACCTTGGTCCAGGTTTTGACATTTTCGGTATAGCCCTTGAACAACCAAACGATACTGTAACTTTAACAGCTATAAAGCAGGGAATAAAAATTCAAAACAGAGGCATAGGGGCAAAAACAATTTCGCTTACACCTGAAAAAAACACGGCAGGTCTTGTAGCAAAAAAAATGCTAAAAGATTTCAAAATAAATAGTGGCTTACAAATTCACATAGAGAAAGGCGTTTTTCCTGGAAAAGGATTAGGAAGCAGCGCAGCTTCAGCATCCGCAGTAGCTGTTGGCATAAACGCCATGTTTAGCTTAAATTTAAACATTAAACAGTTAATTGAATATGCAGCAAAAGGAGAAGTAGCCGCTGCAGGTTCTGAGCATGCGGATAATGTATCAGCGGCGATTTGTGGAAACTTTGTACTCATAAGATCGTATGATCCATTAGAGATAATAAATTTAGAGTGCCCTAAAGATTTGGAGCTAGCTGTTGCTATGCCTAAAATGATTACTCCGCCGAATAAAACGGAGAAAGCTAGGGCAGTTATTCCTAAACTTGTGCCTTTAGAGAAGCATGTTCATAATTTAGGTAAGGCATCGGCTATGGCTGCGGGTTTTGCTATGGGTGATGTGGATGTTATTGGGCGGTCTATGGTTGATGATATTGTTGAGCCGGCGAGGTCTATATTAATTCCTGGTTATAGTGTAATTAGGGAGAATGCGTTAAATGTGGGGGCTTTGGGTGTGACGATAAGTGGTGCGGGACCGACTATGATAGCGTTTGTTAATGGTAAAACTTGTGATGCGGCGAAAGTAGCGGTGGCTATGGGTGAAGGGTTTAGGTCGGCAGGTTATGATGTTGATGCTTTTGCGACGAGACCTGGTAGGGGTGCTTGTGTTGTGGAGGAGATGGAGTAGATGAGTTTTCAGGAATGTATAAGTTGTCATGAAAAGTATGGTATAGATGAGATAGTTTATTTCTGCAGGAAATGTGGGGATATTCTTGAGATAAAATCGGATTTGGGAAAGGCTGCTGTGACTGTTAAATCGGTGGGTTATAGGGAGTCGGCGTTGTCTGTTTGGCGGTATCGTTGTTTTATGCCTATTGGTGATGCGTCTGATGTTGTTTCTTTGAGTGAGGGGGGTACGGGTTTGCATCGTTCTGAGCGTTTGGGTGAGGCTTTGGGGCTTTCGGATTTGTGGGTTAAGAATGAGGGGGAGAATCCGACTGGTAGTTTTAAGGATAGGGGTATGACTGTGGGTGTGACTAAGGCTGTGGAGTTAGGGGCGAGGCATGTTATTTGTGCGTCTACGGGTAATACGAGTGCGAGTTTGGCGGCTTATGCTGCGCGTGCGGGTATTCGTTGTACTGTTTTAATTCCATCTGGCAAAATTGCTTATGGTAAATTGTCGCAGGCTATGATTCATGGTGCGAAGGTTTTGCAGGTTAGGGGTAATTTTGATGAGGCCTTAGGGTTTGTGTTAAAGCTTGCTGAGAAGCATAGGAGTATTTATTTGCTTAATTCGATTAATCCGTTTCGTATTGAGGGGCAGAAGTCTTTGGGTTTTGAGATTTGTGAGCAGTTAGGGGGTAATGCGCCTGATCGTTTGATAGTGCCTGTGGGTAATGCGGGGAATATAAGTGCTATTTGGAAGGGTTTTAGTGAGTTTTATCAGTTGGGTTTAATTTCAAAGTTGCCCAAAATGACGGGTATCCAAGCGGCGGGTTCAGCGCCTATTGTTAAGGCGGTTAAGAGCCATAGCTGTAAAATTGTGCCTGTTGCTGAGCCTGAAACGGTTGCTACGGCTATTCGTATAGGCGCGCCAGTTAGTTGGAAGAAGGCTATTAATGCTATTAATGAGTCTCATGGAACGGCGGAGACGGTGACGGATGAGGAAATTTTGGATGCTCAAAAGTTGCTTGCTCAAATTGAGGGTATATTTGTTGAGCCTGCAAGTGCTTCCTCTATTGCTGGTCTTAAAAAGCTTGTCCGTAATGGTATAATTAACAAAAATGAGCGCGTGGTCTGTGTTACCACGGGTCATGGTTTGAAGGATCCTGATATTGCAGTTAAAATGGGAGAAAAACCCGTTGAGGTTGACGCAGAAATGTCAGCTATTGAAAACGCGTTAGGTATTAAATCCAAATAAACATGTGGAGATAGGTGTGAGCTGTGAGAATAATTCTAGTTGGCTATGGTATTGTCGGTAAAGGCGTAACGACTATTCTTGCTAAAAGGTATATGGAAAAGTTTACCTGTTATGGGTTTAATCCCAAAGTTGTCGCCATAGCAGATATTGACGGTGCGGTTATAAATAGCAGAGGATTTAGCTCTGAAAAGCTTGAGGAGATTAGGCAGAGGGGGTATCCTATTTCTGCGGATAAGGATTTTGGTTGTAAGGATATGAGTGCTCTTGAGGTTATTGAGAGTGTTGAAGCAGAAGTTGTTGTTGAGGTAACGCCTGTTAATATTAAGAATGCTGAGCCGGCGCTTTCGCATATAACAAAAGCGTTTAAGACAAGAAAGCATGTTGTTACGACTAATAAGGGTCCGCTGGCGTTGGCTATGCCGGCGTTAACGGAGCTTGCAGAGCATAATGATGTATTTTTGCGTTTTAGCGGTACTGTGGGCGGGGGAACGCCTATGTTAGAGTTTGCTAAGCGCTGTCTTGCAGGAGATAAAATTTTAAAAATACAAGGCATTTTAAATGGCACTACTAATTATATTTTATCTGAAATGGGGCAAAGCAGTATTTCATTTGAAGATGCATTAACAAACGCGCAAAAGCTAGGTTATGCGGAAAGAGAGCCATCTATGGATATTGACGGCTTTGATACAGCCTGCAAAGTTGTCATATTGTCTAATTGGATTATGGGTAAGAAGGTAACCTTGAGGGATGTAGATATTACAGGCATACGCGGTGTAACTTTTGAAATGTTAAAAGGTGCGGTGAAGAGAAATAGCACTATAAAGCTTATAGGCACCGTGGATGAAGATGAGGTTTCTGTTAAGCCAGTAGAGATTCCATGGGCAAACCCGCTATGTGTCAGCGGAGTTCTTAACGCGGTCACTTTTCACACAGAATACTCTGCAGACCAAACATTAATTGGCCGCGGCGCTGGGGGAATTGAAACAGCAAATGCCGTTTTAAGAGACCTCTTAGACATAAGACATAAGTTAGCCTCAAAACTATTATCTTAAATTAAATTAATTAAATTGAGAGCTGAAAGTAGGGTATGAAAAAGGTAATTATGAAATTTGGCGGAACCAGTGTTGGTACAGGTAAAAATATACGTCAAGTAGCCAGTATAGTTTCGCAGTACTCTAAAGAGTACAAAATTGCTGTTGTAGTCTCAGCCTTGGCAGGTGTTACAAACAAGCTTTTAGAAGTTGCCTGTCAAGCAAAAAAAGGCGATGAAAAACTAGTTAAAGAATTCATATATGAAATGCTGCAGAAGCATAAAGAAGCCGTTGACTCTGCAATTACAGATAAAGCCCTACAGGAGAAAGTCAGTCAGATAATTGGGAGTATAATAGCTGAGCTTGAAAAAGTTTTAACAGGCATATGCTATGTAGGCGAGTTAACAGCTAAATCTAAAGATTACGTAGTCTCCTTCGGTGAACGCCTATCAGCACCAATTGTATGGGGAGCAATACAAGATAACAAGTTGGAAACACAATGTTTTACAGGTAAAGAGGCAGGTATTGTAACTGATTCCAACTTTGGCGAAGCAGACCCCTTAATGAATTTTACCACACATCTTGTACATGAAAGACTAAACCCGCTCTTAGAGAAAAAAATAATCCCAGTAGTTACAGGATTCATAGCAGCAAACCAAGACGGAATAGTAACCACCGTTGGACGAGGAGGCAGCGACTATACAGCAACAATCCTAGGCGTCGCACTAAAAGCCGACGAAGTTTGGATATGGACAGACGTCGACGGAATTATGACCACAGACCCAAAAATTGTTTCCACAGCAAAACTATTACCACAACTTAGCTATCAAGAAGCCGCAGAAATGGCAATATTTGGCGCAAAAGCTATGCACCCACGCGCCCTAGGACCAGTAAGCAAAGAAAACATACCCATCAGAATACGCAACTCATTCCAACCAGAAAAACAAGGCACACTCATAACAAAAGAACCTCTAGCAAACACAAAAAAAATCGTAAACGCCGTAGCCATGATAAAAGACGTAGCCATGCTCAACGTAAACGGAGCCGCAATGGTCGGAGCACCCGGCAGCTACGCAAAAGTCTTCGACGTACTAGGCAGAAATAACATAAACATTATGATGATATCCACAGCAGCATCAGAAGCAAACATTTCAATGATAATAAAACGTGGCATGCTAAGCAGAGCAATAAGCAACATTGAAATCGCCCTCCAAGAAAAAGGCGGACTCGTAAACGAAATAACATACGAAGACGATGTAGCCGTAATCGCAGTAATGGGTGCCTACATGAAAGGCACCCTAGGCCTAGCATCAAAAATCTTTGACATAGCAGCCAAAAAAGGCATAAACATACGCATGATCGCCCAAAACAGCTCAGAACTAAACATAAGCTTCGTTGTCAAAGAAAAAGACGGCATAGAAGTAGTCAAAGCAATACATGAAGAATTCAACCTCGACAAAACATAACAGACCATAAGATGACACAAAGATCTGCCAACCAGTTCAACATACAAAAACGATAACCCAAGAAATCACTGGAGCAAAACAAGATTTGAATACACTTTACAAAAGTAAGTGGCACCATCAATCACGTACGCCTTTAGGTACAAAACTGAAAAGTATGTATTTAGCTTGCGTGTTTTTATTAAAGCATCTATACATGAATTTGCATATGTAGCTGTGTTTGTTGCGCAAAAAATGGCATGAAAGGTTAAATGTTAACGAAATTTTTGCTGAGAGATAAATACATACTATTTCACAAATCAATAGGATCAGCAGTAGTTTTTGGCAATTATACGTATAAAATTAGTAGAGAATCTGGTTTATTGGGTTTTTTGTTGTGTTTTTATTTATGCTGAGAGTAGTGTTGTAGTTGTTTGCGTTTGTACGTATTTTTTGGCTTTGTTTCTGAAGGCTGTGTCTTCGGTTACTAGGTGTATGTTGTTTTGTTTGGCGAAGTATATGTAGCTTGAGTCGTAGAATGAGAGGTTTTCGGTTTTTGCTATTTTCATTATTTGTTGGAATGTTGTGTCTTGGTTTGGGATTTTTTCTGTTCGTGAGAGGATTGTTTGTGTTACTTTTTCTAGTGTGTTTATTTCTGTTGGGGTTAAAAATTTGGTGATGGTTGATTCTTTTAAAAGTGCGTTTCCTACTTCGTAGACGGTTAGGTCGAGTATGGATAGTTTTTGGAGTTGTTGTAGTGTTGTTTGTACGTTTGCTTTTTTTATTAAAAATATGAAGGCGCTTGCGTCGAAGAGGTATTGTATCATCGTAGGTCTCTTGAGTCGTGTATGGAGGTCATTATTTCTGCGTCAGGGATTTTTTCTAGGACTATTTTCATTTCACTTATGGCAGTGGTTAATTCGGCGTTTTCGATTTTGCGGATTTCATCTTCTAGGGCTAGGCGTACTGTTTCGCTTATGTTGATTTTGTGTTGCCTTATTTTGTCTTTTAGGTTTTTTTCTACGCGTACAGTAATAATTTCTGACATACAAAAAAAGTATTACAGCTACATATATAAAAATAGTGATACACAAAATAAGTAATACAATATCAGTAATACAACACCAAAAAACCAAAAAATAAAGCCTTACTTCAAGGGTTTTTGAGGACAATATTTTGATAAAATGAGAACAACTCAATTCTTATGACAGCGCCACAAGAATTTCAATACCAGAAAGTTTTGAACAACAAACGCGCTGATTATGAAAAACAGATTATGTCGCCACTGGCGACACAATTGACCACAGGACATGGTCAAAGCTTTGAAACGCGCAATTTACATCGTATGATACAGTTTTTGGAACAAATACCAAATTGTGAGATTATGTCGCAGCTCGCGACACAATTAAGCTAGTCACATATCAATGATGTTTTACCACTTAAAACAAACGAGTCACGATGATACTATTTGGACGAAACGGTTATTAGACAGATTGACCGAGATGAGTTACGTAAACTTATTTCTCGCAAAGTATATGAATAAAAAGAATATCCAGCACACAAATAGAAGACCTAGCCAAAGATTGATTGATCTGTGGTATCTGCAACTGTGGAAAATAACATTTCTATAAGAAGTTTATTAAGTGAAATATGTCAAAATCATGTTTTGGATATAAAAGTGGAGTTTATGCTGTGTAAATTTCGATGTTTACTTGTGAGTTTGTGTTTTGGTTTAAGAATTTTGATAGGTTGCCTGTCCATTTGGGTTTGGAGTTTGCGGTGTATCCTACGGTTTGTGAAATTCCTCGCCAGAGAAGGGCTTTATCGTAGTCTTTTGCGTCTTGTGGCATGAATTCGAAGATTGAGCGGCTGGCGATGATGACGATTTTTTTCTTCATGCGACTGATGGCAACATTTATGCGGTTGAGGTTTAGTAGGAATTCGCTTTCGCTTCGGATGTAGTCGGGGTCGCTTACGGTGGAGCTTATGATTATAAAGTCTGCTTCTCCTCCTTGGTATCGTTCGACTGTGTCTACGCGTGTTTCGTTGTATTCGTCTGTGAGCATGTTTTTGAGTAGGCCTTTTTGGGCGTTGTGTGGTGTTATTATACCGACTGTTTCGGGTGGTACGCAGCGTGCTAGTGCGTTGACTATTAGTGCTTCTGTTAAATTGGATTGGAAACTTTCGGCTTCGTTGTGTATAATAAGTGTGAATACGTTTTCGGGTTTGAATATTATGTCTAATCCGTCTGTTTTTGTATTGGATATTGTTAGTGTTTCTTTTTTGTTTGAGTGGAAGTCTATTTGGTCTTTTTCGTAGACCCATTCTTTGAGAAAGTCTGCGATGATAAAGTGGCATCTGTGGCTTTCGCAGAGGCGTATTGTTGGTATGTCTGCGGGGGTGTTGCATTTTATGCGTTCGAGTCCCAGGTCTTCGTTTCGTAGTAGTCGTAGGAAGTCCATAGCTGAGAGGAAGGAGGCCATTTCTTCTATAGTGCGTCTGTCTTCTTTTTCCCAGTTGTGGGATACAATGGGGGGTAGTTGTCTGTGGTCGCCTGCGATGAGGAATTGGCTGTTTTTTGTCATAAAGCTTCCTGATAGTATGAATTCTGGTAGTCGCATCATGCTTGCCTCATCGACGATGAGGAGGTCGAAAAAGTTTTCGTCCCAGATTGGTTCTCCATCGCCGATTTTTTTCATAAGTCCGTATAGGCCGGGTGGGGTTAGGCATAGAATTAGCGGTTCAGACGGGCGGTAAGTGTTATCATGTAGTGTTGTCTGGTTTAGTAAAAGTCTTGTTAGCTCTTCTACGGTGTCTTTGTCCTCGTTGTAATTAATGCATGTAACGCCAGGTATGGGTTTTATCATGTTTGTATTGCTGTTAAGTACGCGAAATATGCGTAGATCTTTTAGTTCTTTGCCTCCTGTGTCTGTTGTGTATTCTTGCCAGCAGCGTGCGAGTTTTGTTATAAATTCTTGTATAGCCTTATGTGTTGGTGCGACCATAAGGACGCGGCAGTTAGAGTTTGCGCTATGTGCGGTTATATGTGTTAGGACGGCTAATTGTAATGTTTCAGTTTTGCCTGTTCCCGGTGGACCTTGGAGCATAATTATAGGTTCTTGACTAAAGACTTGTTCAACAAAACGTGTTTGTTCAGTCTTTGGAGCAATACCTCTATTTGTCATCCAGTTTAGAAAATCGGTTGCTCCAGATTTCGGGAGTGCCTCGCGTTTAAAACTGCTTGTTTTTCCTGCCAAGTAATCTGCTAGGAGGAGATAGAGGACGTTGCTATCTGAGTGATAAAGACCTTTTTCTGCTCTTTCAGATATGATATCGTCGGCTAGCTCGTCTAGGATGTAATATCGGTCTTTTTCAAAGAGTTGCATGTACTTATTAGCTTTAGCTTTTTCAGGATCAGCTGTTGGCAGGTTATGCCAGGCGCTATACTTATTTCCTCTGCTTGGCCAGTTAACTACTCTTATGGTAATTTCAGAGCTTTTCACATCAACTTTGTTTATTATGGCGCGGGCGGATTTTCCTATGTCGGAGGGGGCGCGTTTTTGGACTTCGTCAAATTGGTCATTAGCGTTTTTTATAAGCTCTGTAACTACCATCCAGTCGCCTGAGCTAGAGTCATCAGAGCCTTTAACGCGGCAGGCATTAATTATACACTCAGTTTTAGGTAACCCAATGCCTTCATAGACAAGCTTGCCAGAGACTAAGAAGTCTTTTTCAGACTCAAAAACATTGGTGCATTGGAAAATTAATGATCTGCCAGAGGCAACCCGTTGATAAGGCAGTAATGCGTAGTGTTGATACAGTTCTTGACGTTTAGAAAAGTATTCCAAGTCAAGAAATTCTCGACAGCTGCGTTCAAGTGTTGAAGGACCTAAGGTGAATTCGGCAATTGTGGGGATGTCAATTGGTTCTTTTTTCAATCTGCGATTGCGGATAGTTATTGCGCGCTCTACGTGTTCGAGGGCTTGGCAGAGTTTTTGTCCCATAAGGTTTAATTCTTCATCAGTTATACGCCGAGTCTTTTGAGGATAATCGCACCATTTGCGTTTCTCTACGATAGCTTTAGCTTGGCCTTTTCCGTCATAGTTTTCAAGTCGGCCTTTTGCTCCCCAGATGTATTCAATGGGTATTTGGTTGCCAAAGCGGGCGCGGGCGGGGTAATAGCCGTCTTTTTGTATTAGGTCTTCTCGTAGAAATGTAATAGAGCCGTCTGGGTTTTTGTTGAAGGGTAAAGAGTAATTGAAAAAGCCATCGCGGAAAGCTATATGTAGGTCAACTGTGGTGTTGTCTTTTCGTGTTACTTTCCAGTTTTTGTAATCAAAAAAGGCGATTTGTTCAAGTATGGGCAGTAAGCCGTTGCTGTGGAATTTTAGGGTTTTCCTGCGTTGTACTTCATCTTGGATTATGGAAAACATGGGCTGATCAATAGCCTGCCTTAGCCCTAACAGGTCGCGTATGGCGCGGGCGCTTATAAGTGAGGGCTGGCGGCATACGGCTTTCATTAGGATGTCGCGCTCTTGTCTGCTAAAAAAATATAGATGCAGAGGCGCTTTACTTGGAGTGTCTATCTCGTTTGCTACCTTTTGAATAGCATGTGTTAGGTCTTTGAAGAAAGTTTCAAGTAAGTCTTTTTCTTGGTTGAGACATTCTGTATGATCGTCGGGTAGAGCATGTATGGTATGGGATATACTTGGGGGTTCGCCGTGGTAGCGTGTGCAGTTTACTCGGGCGCTAATCATAGAGATTATGTCAAGCATATAGTCCCACTCTATAAAGAGGTAAATGCGGATTATACAGTCATTACCCGGAGCTAGCCGCGCGTTAACATCAGCTGTAAGAGGGCTGTCTTCTGGGAGACTGCCATAGCCTGTGCCTGTTAGCCAGAGCATATAGCGGCTTTTGCTGGCATATCTGCTGCCCGGCCTGATGCCGTTTAGCATGTACTGTGCACGCTCAATTAACCAATCCAGTTTTGAGCCTATAATGGGGTCTGTTGATAATTCATGAACTTTTTTAGGGTCATTTGCAGGAATGTTTCGGAAATCATATGGGCGTAAGCTGTAGGCGTCAAAGAGGGGTTTTAGTTTTGCTAAATCCTCAAGCTTTGAAATACCATGACCTCTAAGGGCTTTTTGTTCGCCGCGGCTTAGGTTAAGCAGTGCTATGTTCTCTGTTTCTATAGCGCATATTATGCAGCATTCATTAAACCTGCAGGGGTCGCATCTTGAGCAGAGTTGAAACTCTACCTGCTCCAGAGGAGTTTTATGAATACGATTCAATTCACCATTCTCTGCAAGTAGCCGCTCAACGTCCTGCCTTAGAGGACTTAACTTAAATTTTGGCAAATTTTGAGGCGTAAAATTTTCAATACATGTTTCGCGGCTAATTACGCCGCCTTCAATCTCAACCTTAGAGACTAAATCACCAAGAACCTGCGAGAGCAGCATAGCATAAATAGCTACTTGAACACGATGCGTAGTCTGCTCCTTCCAAGAAACCTTAATTTCAAAAATCCGCACAACAACTTTACCATGCTCAGACCGCCAAATAGCAATAAGATCAGCTATACCCTTAACATCCCACACCCCAATCTGACCCATCATAGGCACCTGATAGAGCAAAATTAAACGCCCACCATCCTTCTCATCACCAGAAACTGCAGCTGCTGTTGCTGACGTTTGAGCTGCGATAATTTGGCGTAGCGCCTTCATAGAATCAGAAGCTTTCTCCCACCCGTGCGTGTAAGGACTATATGAGGAGGTAAAGTCATAATACGCCTTAGCCTTTTTTTGTATTTCAACAATTTTCTTATCCTCAAACGATTTACCTACACCAAAAAGAACAGGAGTAAGAGGCTTAAAAGCCTCAGGCCACCGGCGCTTCTGAATATCCTTACCATCAAAAGTTAACTTAAAAAAGCGGGGACAACAATTAAAACGAATATACTCTGCTATACCGGAAGCAGTCAAAGACCTACCACCCCGACCCCCACCCTCCACAATATCCTCTGAATACAGAGAAGAAAAACCTACAGCACTATCATAACCACTCACGTTTTTAACCCTCAAACATGTTATGCTTAACTATTAATGAAACTATAGTATATAGCGATAGTTGAAACCAAAAACACAAAAACCAAAACAACCAGAGGAAAAAAGCAGCATGGCAAAAACCGTTAAACAGGAAAAACAATTAACCCTTGACAGCCCCCTCCCCACCGCTACACCCACAACAAGACAGGAAGACACAAAAATAGAAACAAAACCTGCCATACAAAAACAGATCCACATAACCAAAATGGAAACCACCACAGACATTGACGAACTAACATTAAAAATCAACTTTAAACTTGAACCCTCACACCGTGTATTTTCAAAAATAAAAGCTGACCTATACTTTGAAAACACACACATAAACACAGTAACCATAAAGGTGCTTCAAGGACTATTAGGCACAAACGAGTTAGAATACAGCTGGGTAATGGATACAACAGGCATAACAGAAGGAACATACAAACTAAAAGTTGAAATGTACGAACACTGGCACTTAGACGAAAAAGTATACCAAACCAGCCAAGAAACAGCAGTAAACTATAAACCACAAACACGACAAGAAAGACTAATAAAAATACCATTTATTAAAAAAGTCACAGGCACAGGCATAGCAGTCATCACAAACCAAGAAAAACAAATATACAAAGACCTAGAAAAAACAGCAAAAAAAGAACAGCAAAACCGACGAAACGAATAATACTAGAAGAGTTTTCACTATAATAATAGCGCGATGTTGTTTAGATCCCTAACTTCCTGATTTTAAGTGATAGTTGTTAGTTTTGGGCTTGATTTTTGGTTGTTTTTGTGTTAGAGGCGTTTTATAATCTTTTGTAGTTAGAGTCGTATTACTTATGATAAGCAATATAAGCGTAATCTTAAAAGAGCTAAATATCGCTTTGATTGCAAAAATAACTAAAAACAAGGCTTATAGACGAAGTATATTACTTAATTTTAGGAAGTTAGGGTTTGACAACACCGTTATTCCTGTTCCCTTCGCAACGATCTTGCCCTTGAAAACTTTGCTATCGTCCACCCAATCAGTCTCCAATTAAGTATAAAATATATACACATACAAGAGATATATAGCAAGTTTAATTTACATTGACATATACCCGTCATGTATGAACCAATTTTTGATGTCAAATTGTGTTACAGCATTTAACGCTTCTTGCAGAGCATTTTGCAATTCTTCACAAGTTCTTGCCTTTAGCTTTCGCAGAACTGCCTTAACCTTTGACCACATAAGCGACAGAAGGATTCAAATCAGACAAATACTACGGCAAAAACACTACAACCACCCCCTTCGCATAGATCGGATCTAAAACATCTCTAACTTTATGAGAAGACAAATTATCCATAATCACAACATCACCCTGCTGCAGCGTTGAAGCCAAAACCTCAGACACACAATACTCAAACACCCCACCATTCAAAACACCTCTAAAAATCAAAGGAGCACTCACCCCCGACAAACGCAACGTAGAAATTATCGATGTACGCTCAAACCGTGCACATCTGGAACATAATCCGCCACTCGAGCACATTTTTCACCCCAACCATACAAACGGGTCATAGCTAAATTAACACCTGATTCATCAAGAAAAACCAATTTATTAGCATCTAGGTTTGGTTGTTTTTCTTTCCATTTTTCCCATGAAAACATTTTGGGTTTTCGTGGTTCTTCCAGCATCGGCATATCGCCGATGGTGCAGTCTTCCATGAAAACATTTTGGGTTTTCGTGGTTCTTCCAGCATCGGCCCAGCGGCCGATGGTGCAGTCTCCTATGAAAAAACATGGTCAAAAAGGTTTTTCCATCGCACTTCCCATGAAAACATTTTTGGGTTTTCGTGGTTCTTCCAGCATCGGCATATCGCCGATGGTGCAGTCTTCCATGAAAACTCGTTTTATGAAATTTATATGATACCCCATTTTTTTAAGATGAATAGATAAGCCGCCTTTGGTTAAATTCAAATATAGTTCTTCATTTAACTCAATTAGAGTTATGTCTGGGGTTTTTGTTATGGTGTCTTTGATTTTTTGGTCTTGCTCTTTGGAGAGTTTGCTTTTTCTTCCTGTGTAGGGGGTTAGTTGGTATTTTCCTGTTTTTTGGTAGAGAGTGTTCACGTATAGATATATGAGTGGTTTTTTGTGATTTTATTTGGTTTTAACGGTTCTTTTTAATGGTTAAGTCACGTATTT
>WRGM01000160.1 GCA_009787175.1 Candidatus Bathycorpusculum fermentans
ATTGAAGTGATTTATGTCGTATTTTCAAAATCACCTGTAATTTTAAGAGTTTTTACAACCTATGTATAATTCTTTCGGGAAATTAGGTTTAATTTTTCGTTCAAACTCTGCTTTCGGAGGCAGCTCAGTCCAATATTGAGCAACAGCAATTCCTTTCTTAGAAAGCTCCATCAACTCTATCTGATCATGACTTGCAGTTGGACAAAGTATAATACCAATGGGCGCGGATTTTCACCTTCCTGCCGTTCATACTTGTCAAGCCATTTCAAATAGAACCGCATCTGCCCCATATATTGGGGCTTAAAACGCCCTATCTTCAACTCCACAGCTACAAGACGCCTCAATTTACGATTGAAAAACAATGAATTACCGCAACCTTGCGGTTGCGGTATCTCGACCTATTGGTGTTTGGACTTCTCGATGTAGTATTTAATTGTTCCACCATTGACTTGGCCAATTGAACGGTAGAACTTGCCTCTAGACCATAAGTGACCCTTCCAAAGCTTACCTTTTAGCTCAAGAAACGCCAAAAACAATCGACTAACAGAGTTACACTTCAACAAACTAATCAAAACAGAAACAGAACAGCTTAGATACAGCCCAACAAAGATATACAAATGATCATCACCAACCTGCAGCACAAACACCTCGCAACCAGCCTTAAAAGCAGTCTCCCACAAAGCAAGCTCACAGTAACTTTTAATCTCCAAAGACACAAATAACTTATGCCTATACTTGGACACAAGCACAACGTGGAACGCACACTAACCATAGCCATGGCCAAAAGACATCAAACCCATGTTGTATCACCTCCTAGACGGTAAACCCAAATTACCATCTAGAAAAAACACAAAACAAACACACAAAAGAACCTAACGACAATTCATCTGCAGCCTAACGGCTGCAGTATTCTCGTCAAGTTTTAATAAATGAGATATGACAAAATGCTTTCTGCTTTGGTGTAATTGGTTTTTATGCTTTGTTAAGTGATGTAATACTTAAATTGTAGAGAATAGACAATTAAAAGTTAATGTCAAACGGTATTAAAGCGTATATTCACGGTGTAATATGGCTTCTTAGAAATCCAAAGCAGGTACAACACATTATCATACGGGAAACGATATATCGCCATAGAAACACGAGCCGCCAAGGTTGGATTGAATGGCAAAAATATGACACATACACCGCAGCATTTCAACATAGTACAGCAGTTTCCTACGCAAGACCTCTAAATCAGGCGAGAATTAAGACGTTTCTTAAAATGATAAGTAGGGGAGGTAAAAATCTAAACGTTCTTGACGTGGGTTGCGGTGATGGAGTATTAAGTGAGCCTATTGCAAGACAAGGTAATACTGTGACAGGGTTTGATTTGCCAACAATTACGCCGATAGCTCATAAGCGTGGTGTTTCAAATGTTTTTGCAGGTGACGCAGAAAATTTGGCATTCAAATCGGAAATTTTTGATGTTGTTTTAGCTTCGGAGGTTGTTGAGCATCTTTGGAATCCTCAACGTTTTCTTGATGATGCTTATAGAGTTTTGAAACCTAAGGGTTTACTTATTTTAGAGGCTCCGGAGGGTATTGAGGGTTTGCGGTATGATGCGCATAAGAACTGGTTTACTGTAGAGAGGTTTCAGCATATGCTTGGCAAAAAGTTTACTCTTCTTCAATCGAAAACGTATTCGCCTGAGTGGGGTGCTCCAACAGCGACTTTTATCTGTTTATTTCAGAAGAATTAACAAAATTTTTGTGAGCTTCTTTTAGCATATACTCTATTGGCAAGTTGTAGGGGCATTTTTGTTGGCATAGGTCGCATTTGGTGCATTTGTCAGATTTTACCTCTAAGCCAGTGTATAGTTTGCGTGCCCAATTTTTTAAACCGTAGGTTGAGTAAAAGGTGTAGAAGCGCAATATTGCAGGTATATTTATTTTTTCAGGGCAGGACATGCATAGGCCGCAGTCGCGGCAGTAAGTGTCAAGTTTAAAGTTGAAACGCTTCTGCTCTATATCCGTTAAGCCCTGATAGTTTGTTCCAGCGTTAGCAGCGGTTTCAACTTCAAGTATTGAACGTAGACCTACAATTGTTGAGGCGATAGACTTTGACAAGTTGCATCTAAGAAGGCTGTTAACCATTTGTGCATTATTTTGTCCGAGTAAATCTTTGAGTTCGGGTTCATCAGAGACAAGTGATAGTGATGGCTGATAAGTGCAAGTTATAAGGTTTGAGGTTTTGGCTGAAAGCGGTTTCATAGCTATTACTCCGACATCTAAATCTTTAGCAATGGGTAAAAGTTCCTCTTCAGCTTGTCTGGTTATAATATTTAGAGGAACAAGTACCATGTCAAATTCGCCTGTTTCTATAGCTTTAGCTAAAATCTGCGGCTTATGCCCAGTTATACCAATGAAATTTGCCAGCTTTTTCTTCTGCGCCTGCTTACAAGTTTGCAGGGCACCATCGGAGCTCATCGCTTTAGCTAGTGTTTTTTCATCATCTATACCATGTAACTGAATTATATCTACGTGGTCTGTTTGGAGAAGCTGAAGACTCCTTTTCAGGTCATCAATAGACTCAGCCTTTGTTCGAGAACCAGTTTTTGTAGCAATAATACACTTGTCACGAGTATCTTTTAAGGCACAGCCGATTTTAGCTTCACTATCTCCATCCCAGCGGGCAGTGTCAAAATAGTTAATGCCTAACTCAAAAGCTCGCCTAACAACATCAACAGCAGTAGGCAGATCTATTTCAGATATCCATGTTCCACCGAAACCAACTATGGATACATTAAGATTTGTTCTGCCAAGCCGCCGCGTCTGCAACTGCATCCCTGCCTCTAGGCTATACCTGCATTATCAAAGGGATTTAGACTGAGACGGCGTTTGGCAAAATTTAGCACACCCTCTCTTTGAATACGCTGTAAAATACGCTTTGGCGCACGATGGTAATCTCTAAAGAACTGTTTCTGTATACGCATAAGCTCATCATAGTCAAATTCATCTGTCTTATAACTATAGAGAAAATCATCAAGCTGCGTGTATTTACCTGTCTCAAGCATTTCACGCCACAATGGACTATCAGGATAGGCAATAAACACGTTAAATTGACACCAATCAGCGTTAAGCTTTTCAGCAAAGCGATAAGAGGCTATTAAATCATCTCTAGTTTCACTAGGCATACCTAACATAAAAGAGCAGGCAATCTGAATACCAGCCTTGCGACACATTTTAAAAGCCTCCTCTATCTGCTCCAAAGTTATATTACGATTAATATGATTTAGAACTTTTTGTGAACCAGATTCTATACCAAACCAAATAGTTTTACAACCAGCAGAGGCCATTTTTTCAAGAATTTCTTGATTGACAAGATCAACGCGAGTATCACAGACCCATTCAATGTCCAATTTACTTTTAATTAGTAAATCGCAGAATTCAGCAGTTTGATTTTTACGCATGGTAAAATTGTCGTTGATAAAATAGATACCTCGTGTACCGTATTTATTTACTAAATCATTTACTTCAGCTATGACACGTTGAGGACTAAATTGACGGTTAATGTTTCCCCAGAGTTTTGTAGTTTCACAAAAACCACAGTTGAAAGTGCAACCTCGGCTTATGCTCATAACGTCAGCTGGTTTAGCTTTTAAGAATTCTATATTGCGATCATATTTTTCCAATGGTAAGAGGTGACGTGCGGGAAAGGGCAACTCGTCCATATTAATAAAGCAGGGTTCATTTTTTATAACCCCTGTTGTGCTTCTGCATGCTATGCCTGCCACGTTTGAGGCTCCGAGGTAGTCTTCTTTTAGGATAAATTCGGCAAGGTTTGTTATTGCGCGTTCTCCTTCACCTATAACGGCGTAGTCTATCTCTGGGGTTTCAAGCAGGCTTTCAGGCATATAAGAAGCGTGCCATCCGCCGACAACAATTTTGCAGTTTGGAGCTACTGTTTTTATTGCTTTTGCTGTTTCTACACATTTTTTGTATGTGGCGCTTCCACAGGTTATACCAACAATAGTGGGTTGAAGTTTTAATACAAGTTGTTGGACTTCCTCGGTGCTTTGCTGCATTAGATAGTTATCTAGCATTTGTACTTCATGTCCAGCTTGCTCTAAGGCAGCGGCTATGTACATGAGTCCAAGTGGGGGAAGCCTTTTTCCATGAAACCATGGCGCATTAGAAGGGGGTGCAGTAGTCATTAATAAAATCAATTAATATTTCTCCTGAAAGGGATTTATGGGTAAGTGAAGTGGCACAAATTTTGCCTCATCTAGTTTTCTTCTTACATGTTGATATGTTTACAATTTAATAAGCTTTAACTGAACAGCCTCATTTAATTGTAAAAACTAGGACGCAGCAGAAAGGTTGAAAGCAAAAAAGGGTTAAGCAAATTTGGCAGCTATTTGCTTTACAAAGGCTTTAACATCATCTAATTGGCCGTGTACTATAAGGCGGCCGTCGTCTTGCTTATTGACAGTTAAATGCCATTCTGTAGCTAATTTTAGCACGCACTCCTCAGATAGTTTGCTGTCTGTTTCAATACGAATCCATTGTCGATCACAAGGCACATCAGATACAAATCTACTTTTAGGCAAAATAGTTTCTTCTTTAACTACTTGCATGTTGCCCTCTTGGAGACGTTTAAACCATGCAGTTACGGTAGCTGGTTCAAAAACTCTCTGAGCTTGATCTACAAGATATGCTTCGACATTTGTAAGGTATACCTCAGTCTTTGTTACAGTTTCCTCAGAAGCACCATTACTATATGATAGTTCAATCAGAGATCTTGCCGTCCGCAAATCCTCGAGAATGTTTGCTGGAATTTGTACATCTTTTTTTCGAAGTTCAATTAAGAGGTCTTCCAGAGTTTTCCAAATAAACAGATTATGACCCATGTGTAGCTCCGTTTAAAGGTAGTCTTTTGTTACTATTAAGGGTTAAAACGTTTGCTAAAAAATTAGTTGATATGATTATTATTGATGTCTTGGTTTAGGCGTCTTTTTTGTCTGTTATTGTTTTAGCTAGGCGTTTTGTATTGTTATCTTTAGGTTCGAGTAATTCTTTTATGAGGTTGTATTGGCGTTGGTATATGTGGCAGTTTTTGCTATGGAATATTAATTTGCCTGGTTTTAGGTTCAGGTTGCCTTTTTTGTTTATTTCATCAACGAATGCTTCGTTGAAGAGTTGTAATCCGGCAATGTTTGCAGGTAAACCGCCAAATGCGTCCCAGCTGCGGAAGTAGCAGGTTAAGTGTAGTTTACCATCTGAGATTTCGGTGTCAATTAAGCTTAAACAGGGCGGCTCACTTTTATTATGGTTTTCATCAAACTTTTTAATATCCAATGGTTGCCTTATTACCATAGTTACTTGACGGTCTCTTTGCTCCTCAGCATACCGGTTTATAGCTTCTTGAATTTGGTTAACGGGATTGTTTAAACGACTACCGTAGGTATAAGTTTCATCATCCTGCTTTTCACCACACCATAGGTATTCAAGTGCATATCCTTGAACATATTTGAAGTCACAGGACGCCTTATCACTTACAAGAGGCCGAGTTTCAGGGTGCTCAATTTCAATTGTAAGGTTCAACTTTTTTGTCTCCGTCTCCTCAGAACCAAACCCAACAGGAAAAACGTCACCTTCATACCAGATTCTACTTAAAGTTTTAAACCAAGCATCAGGACAGTCAAACGCTGAAATCTTTATGTGCTTCAAATTCTCCAAAACACCCTTCGCTGCATATTGGTTATCTAACAGTTCTCCAAAAATATAAGTCTAACAGTGAGTAAACGTGAAACAAAAAAATAAGCATGTAACATGAAAAGCAAAAACGAAGCTAGAACCCGTAAAAAAGCCGAGTCGGGTTAATAGGGCATTCCGCCCATACCACCCATGCCACCCATTCCGCCCATACCACCCATTCCTCCCGGAGGCATTGGAGGCATTTTACTACCACCCTTTATGCTAATTAGGTCATCTATTTTAAGGATCATATTAGTAGCTTCTGTAGCTGACTTTATAACCTGCTGCTTAACACGTAAGGGCTCAAGGATCATTTTAGTACACATGCAAACGATTTCGCCTGTATTAACATCGATACCCATGTATTTGCTATCCTTCTTTTCATGCTCACTACGTAGAGCAACCATGATGTTTATAGGGTCTAAACCAGCGTTCTCTGCAAGAGTTAAAGGAATCGCCTCTACAGCCTCAGCAAATGCTTCAATTGCAAGCTGCTCACGACCACCTACTTTAACAGCATATGCACGCAGACCTTTCGCTAACTCAGCCTCTGGCGCACCACCACCTGCAACAAATTTACCATCTTCAATTACATTTCGAACTACACATAGACCATCATGAAGACTACGCTCAGCCTCATCAATTACATGATTCGACGCACCACGAATAACTAAGGTTACCGCTTTAGGATTCTTACAATCACGAATATAGAGAAGCTTGTCATCACCAATTTTAACCTCCTCAACACGCTTAGCATTACCCAAAGTCTCCTTTGTAAGATCCTTCACACTCGCAGCTATACTTGCACCAGTCGCACGAGCAAGCTTTTCAATATCACTACTACTAACACTCTTAACAGCTAAAATCCCAGCCTTCCCAAGAAAATGTATCGCCATATCATCCATACCCTTCTCACAGAAGACAACATTCGCACCAGACTTTTGAATAGAGGCAACCATATCCTTTATCATATTCTCCTCCTCATCTAAGAAAAGCTGCATCTGATCAGGACTCTCAATATTAATTTTAGCATCAAACTCTGTCTTCTCTATCTCAAGCTTAGCATTAAGTATAGCAATCTTGGCATTATCAACAACTTTGGGCATCTGAGAACTAGCAACTTCCTTATCAAGCACCATACCCTTAACTAACTCAGACTCATCCAAACTCTTACCATGCTTCTTAACCACCTTAATCAAATCAAGATCAGCCTTATATTTACCATCAACCTTCTCCGCAACCTGTTTAACAGCATCAACAAGCAACTTTGTAAAATGATCCTGAGCTAAATTAATACCCTTACTATGAAGCGAAGTCATAGCCACCTGCCTAATAACCTTATCATCATCAAAACCCACAGACATAGCTATACCAGTCAAAATCTCCTGAGCCTTCTCACTCGCCTTCTTAAAACCCTCTATAATAACCGTGGGATGCACATTCCGCTCCAACAAACCCTCAGCCTTAGAAAGAAGCTCCCCCGACAAAATAACAGCCGTAGTAGTACCATCACCAACCTCATTATCCTGAGCCTTAGCCACCTCCACAAGCATCTTCGCAGCCGGATGCTGAACATCAAGCTCCTTCAGTATAGTCGCACCATCATTAGTAATCGCAATATCACCCATACCCGTAACAAGCATCTTATCCATCCCACGCGGACCCAATGTTGTCTTAACAGTCTCAGCTACAACTTTCGCAGCCATAATGTTACTTCTTTGTGCTTCACGACCAATTGTTCTTCCGGTACCTTCTTTTAATACTAGAACTGGAACTTGTCCACCTTGTGTTGACATAATATTCACCAAATATGATTTTAGTTTGAAATTTATTAAGTTGAAACAAGTAAAAAGAACATATAAATTTTTCCAGTGTTTAACTGGACATTCAAAAGCTAATTCGTAAAAACTAAGGTATTCAAAAAAAGAGTTTTGCTATAATTTACGTAAAAAGGATATTTGGTCATATCAGTGTTAAATATTGTCTTTTGTTTACATACATGTATTACATGTTTTATCGTTTTCATCGCTTGTCGCTATTTGATATTTGTTTTGTTAGGCTTTAATAATTTTGTAATTTGAGGCTTTTTGCAGTCTATTCATAACGGCCAAACCTATTCCATCTAAAGGTACGCTTTCTGCTAAAATTATATCAACAGGACTTTCGTTAAAGTCACGTAGCTCCTTAAACAGATTCTTTGCTATTGTATTAAGGTTCAAGCGGCTACCCATGGATTTTATTGTGTTGGTTATTGCATATGCTTTTTGGGTTTCATCTGTTGCTAATATGCCTATTTTCTTGCCTTCGTGAGTGTACTGTTCAGATAAAGCAGTTATTTTAGAGATTATATCTTGAACTGCGCCGTCGATTAGTAGCATTTCTGCGTTTGGCGCGTAATGCTTATGTAACATGCCCGGAGAGCGTGCATGCTTGATTTCAATATTTTGTTTATAGTTAATAATGGGATGCATTATTACATTGGGTAGTACTGCTTGTATGTCTTCAAAAGTTGTTGCGCCGGGTCGTAGTAATAAGGGTGGGTCGGCACTTAGGTCTAAAACGGTAGATTCTAAACCAATATTTGTTGATCCACCATCAAGTATTGCGTCGATTTTGCCGTTTAAATCGTTGTAGACGTGTTGGGCAGTTGTTGGGCTGGGTTTTCCTGAGAGGTTTGCGCTAGGTGCTGCGAGCGGTGTGCCACTTTGTTTTATTAATGATAGGGCTATATTGTGTTTGGGTATTCGTATTGCGACTGTGTCTAGATTTGCAACGGTTTCTTTAGGTATTGTGTTAGAGCGTTTGAATATTAGGGTTAGTGGTCCGGGCCAGAATTTTTTCATTAATATTTCAGCGTTTTTTGGTACTTCTTTTGCGAGCAGGTAAACTTGACTGTTATCAGCTATGTGTAAAATTGGGGGGTTGTCCATAGGTCTGTTTTTGGTTTTAAATAGAGCGAGTATTGTATTGCTGTTTAGGGCGTTTGCGCCTAGACCGTAGACTGTTTCTGTTGGGAAAGCGACTAGCCCGCCGTTTTGGATTATTTGTGTGGCTATTTGGATTTTTTCAGGCTCAGGATTTGCATGGTTAATTTGAAGCATAAGAGTTGTTTTAGGGTTACTTTCCTGTTTTGTGTGCATAATCTTCGCCTTGCTTTAGGTTACCAGTTTATGATTTCTATAAATGTATGCTATTGTAAACTATTTTTTTGTTTCCTACAGACATATTTTTTGGAGCTTATAAGGAAGTAATCATTTAGTTGGAGAATTTATTATGTTTATAGTTCATTTGGTGTTTTTAACGTTAGTATATTATGTTGGGATAAGATGGTGTGGTAGTTTTTTTTGATAAAACTTTAAAGCAGTCAATTTAGTAAGTTATTACGATTTTTATGGTAGATAGGGCAAATGTGCCGATGTTAAAGTGGCTTGAGCAGCGGGGTATTACTATGCAGGATCTTATTAATGCTGCGCTTGAGATGTATGTGCCTCATCCGGGTATTGAGACACCTCAGAAGGCGGCTGAGATGTTAGAGGAGGAGCTTGTGGTTGCTCTTTCTGATCCGAATGTTGCGACTTTGATTACGGCTGCTTTTCATGCGCAGGATGATGCTGAGAAGGGGTTAATTCCTGGTTTGTCTGTTGAGTATTTTATGGGTCGTCCGGGTTTGGTTGCGGATGAGTTGTTTGGTATAGCTATTTCTTCGTATATTGCGGGGGCGAAGGGTATGTTTGAGTATGTTCGTTTTGATCAGGCAAAGCCTGGTGTTCTTAAGAGGCTGGGGCCGTTGACAAATGATCCTATTGGTGCGTTGATTGCGGGGGCGTCTTCGAATATGTATTCTCGGGCGGTTAAGGGCAAAGTTAGTGTCTAGTTTCTATTTTTGGTTTTTTTTGTTTTTGTGTTTTGTTGGGTTATTGGTGATAGTTTGTTTGGGTTTTTTGTTGGTTAGGGGCGGGTTTACCGTAACTTTATAATATTTGGGTGCTTGAGGTTATGGGGTTGGTTTCATGGGTCAAACGTGTTTGTGTATTGTGTCGAGTGTATTTCTGCCGTCGGTTGGTGGGATTCAGATTGTTATATATGAGCAGGGTAGGAGGCTTCTTGGTGAGGGTTTTGGTGTTAGGGTTGTTTCGAGTCGGTTGCAGTCTTTGAGGGAGTATGTTATTGGTGGTTTGAGTGTTGAGTGTTTTGAGTCTATGAATTTGGGTTTTCGTTTGGGTATTCCTTATCCTATTCCTTCTGTGTCGAGTTTGCCGTTGTTTGTTAAGAATATTAGGAATTGTGATATTGTTCATGCGCATGGTCATCCGTATTTGTCTTCGTTTTTGGCGGCAAAGTTGGCACGGTTTTATGGTAAACCGTTTGTTTTGACTCAGCATAATACGTTTATTGATTATGCTAATGTTTTTAATCATGTTGAGAGGGCTAATGATTTAATTGTTGGTCGGGAGACTTTGAGGTTGGCTGATAAAGTTGTTGTTGTTAGTAATGCTACAAAGGATTATGTGTTAAGTTTAGGTGTAAAGCCTAGCTGTGTTGAGGTGCTTCTTAACGGTGTGGATTTGGATCGTTTTAAGCCTATGGTGGGGGTTAGGGAGTTGATGCGTAAGAAACTGGGTGTTTTAGAGGATGATATGCGTGTTGTTTTGACTGTTAGGAGGCTTGTTTATAAAAATGGTGTTGACACGTTTATTGATGCTGCGCGTGTTGTTGTTGAGGATATGGGGTATAAAAATGTGCTTTTTGTTGTTGTTGGGAAGGGGCCTGATATGGTAAGTATTCAGAGGCAGATAGTAGGTATGGGTCTTGAGAGGAATATTTTGTTGGCGGGTTTTGTATCTGATGGTGATTTAGCTTCTTATTATAATATGGCGGATTTGTTTGTTTTGCCTTCGAAGTCTGGGGAGGGTTTGCCGTTAGTTGCTTTGGAGGCTATGGCGTGTGGTTTGCCTGTTGTAGCTACGGATGTTGGTGGTGTAGGTGAGGTTTTGGTGAAGAGTTTTGGAAAGCTCATTGCTGCGGATGATCCTGAGGCTATGGCAGAGGCTGTTGTAGAGTTTATAAGTGTTAAGGATAAGGCTAATAATAGCAGTAATGAGTTACGTGCGGTTGTTGAGGAACGGTTTAGTTGGGATAGAAATGTTGCGCGTTTAGTTGAAATATACGAAGAGCTTATTTAAGTTAATAGTTAAGTAATGCTTCAGCATATAGGAAAAGAAGATGTGCATGACTGCGAAGGTTGAGCTAGTATCGATAGTAATTCCGGTGCTTAATGAGGCGGGGAATATACTGGAAGTTGTTTCTGCTATTCATGATGGGCTAGATTATCCTAATGAGATTATTATTGTTGATGGGAAGTCTACTGATGGTACCCAAGAGGTTGTTAAAAATACTGGTTTTTGTAGATTGATAGTTGAGCCTAGGCGTGGGTATGGTAGAGCTTTGAAGACGGGTATGGAGAATGCTAAGGGCAATGTTATCATAATGGTTGACGGCGATGGCACTTATGAGGTAAGGCATATTGGGCGTTTACTTGATAAAATGGTAAAGGAAAAAGCGGATCTAGTTCTTGCTACGCGTATGTATGATCCAAATAAGGCTATGGGGTTTTTTAATTTTGTTGGTAACAAGATTATAACGTTTTGTTTTGATTTTCTCTACAGTCAATATCTTAGTGATACTCAATCAGGTTTTAGGGCTATATCGCATGAGGCTATGGATAATGTAAAGCTTGTCGAGGGGGATATGGCTTTTGCAACTGAGATGCTTATCAAGTTTACAAAGAAAAATTATAAGATAGCTGAGGTTAAAAGTACGTATAAAATTCGCAGGTACGGTAAACCCAAGTTACAAAAGTTTAAGTCGACAATAGAGATTTTTACTACAATGGTTAAAGGTTTAGTAAATAAGTGATCCTATGGAAAACTATGACTATGATCAAACTAGTACATTAAAGTTTGATAAAGGAAGTAGAAAGTTAGTAACCATGTTAGCGTTGCTTATAGTTATCTGCAGTATTGTTATAGTAAGTGTTATAATATATGCGCCTCGTTCTGAAGGGTATAATGAAATGTACCTGATAAATATTCAAAGTCAAACAGGGGATAATTCTCCACAGAGTTTTATTGTAAAACAGAATAGTGTCTTTGATGCACAAATTGCTGTTGAAAACCATAAACCTACTTTGGGCAATTATCAAGTTCAGGTAAAAATTGTTGAAGACACTTTTAGTTTTCCAATAGATACTATAGCATATAAAACTTTTGAGTTCGCCCTAGATCCAGAGCAGGTGTGGAACTATCAGATACCAGTGGTTTTAGCTGAAAAAGGGGACTTTAGTATTGTCTTTGAGCTATTTGCTGAAAAAGAAGGAGTTTATAGATTCACAGACATTTACTGTGTCCTACACGTTACAGTGATTTAAACCCGTTAGCTTACATCAACAGCAGTAGCTACTTTTTGCCTGTTTTGCTGTTGTTGTTCCATGTATTCTTTTTCGATTTGTACTCTATGTACATTATTGTATGCGCAGAAGGGTATGATTTTTTTGTCAGGCGTAATATAGTGAACTACGCATCGTCGGACACGGTTAACGTCAAAATTGTATGAGTCCATAAATGCCATGCAACCTAATAGGAATATTTGTTGCCGTATTTTTCCCAGAGAAGCGTATGAGGGAGAGATATGCATGCGTAAAATGCTGCTAAGCAGAGTAAATGTGCCAACTTCTTTTGTGACAACCAACATGCGCATAGATAGCATAGCGCCCATAAATAGTGAGGTAAGCAGGGATAGTTTTCCTTTTGACTCAGCATTTTCAGCTGTCTTTCGGATATAGTTGAAGAATTTATCAAAGTTTACAAATTGATTAATTGGAAACATTTTACCATTTTTGGAAACGTATATCCAGTTTACTATACCGCATTGTGGACTGCAACTAAATAGTGGCCATGGCTTTTGCATGAATTTTCGCATTATTTTAATGGGAGAGGTCATAACGGACATGGGGTATAGGTCTGTGGTTTTTATTTCACCGCTTGTTTGTTTTTCTACGTCTTCTGCAAAGCTCCATTCACGAAAGTTTTCGCGGAAGGGGTTCTCCGTTGCTCTGCCTGTGAAAGCTATGGGTTGGAATATTAGACCTCGTATGATGTCAGTGTTTTTAGCGGCAAAACGTATCATATCGCCGACTTCATTATCATTTAGGCTTTTCATAAGAGTGTTGACTAGGATTACTTCCATGTCGTATTTGCGGCAGATTTGTATGGCTTTTAGTTTAATGTCTACAAGGGGTAGGCCACGGATTTTTTTGTTAAAGTCTTCATTAAAGCTGTCAAAGGATAGGTAAACTATGTTTAATCCGTTTTCTTTAAGTTGTTTAGCTAATCCTGGTGTATCAACAAGGTGTGTACCATTAGTTGCTAGTATGGTCATGAATTTTAGTCGGTGCGCGGCGGCTATTATTTCAGGCATATCCTCTCGTTCGAGGGGTTCTCCGCCTGAGAAAAGTATAGCGGGGGGCTTGGGGTTTGCTTTTGCGGCAAATTCTAACATATCTATGAGCGCTTCCTTTGTTGGCTCATAGTCATGGTCTTGATTTGGAAATGTTGAGAAGCATACTGCACATTTAAAGTTACAACGTTTTGTTACATCAATTACGCCTATTACAGTACCTGATGCATGGTTTTGACATGTTTCACAGATATATGGGCAACCTTCTGGGTTTTTTTGTGCGTTATGGTCGCCGAGGTATTGAAAGCTATCGTATTTTGTCATATGCTCAAATATTGGTTTGCTTTGCCAGTGTGTTGCGTTAAAGTCGCCGTGTTCTGGGCATTGTTTTGTAATTTTTATTTGCCCTTTTTGCTCGTATAGTTGTGCATCAATTTTTTTTTGGCATTCGGGGCAGATGCTTTTTGTTTTGCTCATAATAGTATTCCAACTAGTGTTTCAACTATCAAAGCTAAGGGGAGTAGGATCATAGACATTGTAACCATTCTTTCATATTTTCGTATGTTTTGTACTGTAGATGTGGATAGGGAGAGGCGTATGGAGGAGTAAATTAGCAGTATGCTCCAGATTAGTATGAGGGGTAAATAGTATATTGTAAAGCCTATGTGTCCTGAGAGTTTTCCTATGAAATATGGTAATGGGGCAAGGACTCCTGTTAGGAGGAAAAATAGTGCACCTACTTTAGTGGCGTTTATGCTGCCGATTTTTTGTGGTAATGTGGGGTATCCCACTTTTGTATCGCCGTCTAAGCTTAGAATGTCTCGTAGGACGTTTCCGCCTATTGTGCCGAAGGCTATTGGGTAGAGGCTTAGGGAGATAAGTGTGATTTCGTTTTGTACTGCTGCTTGTCCGAACATGAAGGCTGTTCCTGTTAGTACGCCAACGAGTATATTTGCGGCGAAGCCGGATTTTCGTTTTATAAGGTAGGAGTAGAAGAGTAGTAATATGGAGTCTATGGCAATTATTGCAAAACTAAGCCAGTTGATAAAATAGGACATTATCAGGCCGGCGGTGAAGAGTATGCTAGATATAGCTATTACTTGTTTGAGTGAGAGAGCTCCTGCGGGGATGGGTCGTTTGGGTTTTATTACGGCGTCGCTTTCGCGATCAAAATAATCGTTTATGGCAAATCCTGCGCTGGTGATAAATGCCATGGAGAGAAATATTAGCAGCATATCCTGTGGGGCAATCATGCTTTTTGTTATGGCAAATGCTGTAAGGAGGGATAGCCCGCCGGTCATTAGCCAGTAGGGCATTCTTAGAAGGGTAAATAGGCCCTTTACTGGTGATGTGCTCATGCGATAATTTTCCTCTCTAAGACAATGTCTTTTATATTGTCTTCAAGTGTTACCTTAGGTTGCCAATTTAACTCTTTCTTTGCGTTAGTGATGTCAAACCATATTTTGGTTACATCGCCTGGCCAAGAAACATTAGTTGTAGATACAACTGTTTTATTTTGTAGATTAAGTATAGTTAGTATCATATTTGAGAGTTCAAGTATAGAGGTAGTTTTTCCAAATCCGAGATTGTAAACTTTGCCATCCACATTGTCCATTGTGCCTATTTTAATAAGTGCATCTACTACGTCGGAGACGTGTATAAAGTCGCGGCATTGTTGTCCTGTGCCGATTATTTCTAATTTGTTTGGGTTTTTTGCGAGTTTGTCTATAAAATCATGTATTACGCCGTGGCATCTGGGACCGTAGACGTTGGCAAATCTGGTTATGGTAATGTTTAGACCGTATTGTTCGCGGTACATTTGGCAGTATTGTTCTCCGACGACTTTGGATAGGCCGTAGCATGAGAAGGGGTGGAAGCCATAGTTTTCGGGTGTGGGAAATATGGATGGGTTGCCGTATACTGCTGCACTTGAGGCAAAGATGACTTTTGCATCGTCTTTTCGGGCTTTTTCGAGTACGCATAGGGTGCCTTTTGCGTTTGTGTTAAAGTCGTCTAGGGGGTTTTCCATGGAGTAGGGTACTACGACTTGGGCGGCTAAATGGTAAATTAGGTCTGTTTTTTCTTGTGTATTTAGTGTTTTTTGGTCTAAGATGTCGCCTTTTATGAATTTGGATTTGGGTACATCTGTTACGTTTTCTATTTTTCCTGTTGACAAGTTGTCATATATTGTAAGGTTGTCTGTAAATGTTGAGAGTGTTTTAGATAGATGATAGCCGATGAATCCGGCTCCGCCTGTGACCATTATTTTTTTGTTATAGAGTTCTGTCATGTAAATCACGATAAAGGCTATATTATTATCTGGTATGTAGTTATGGTATATGTCACAGTTAAAAGCCATAAAAACCTTTAGGGATTTGCTTGCGTTCTTAACTATAATTCCTATGGGTGGGAAAGAGGATTTTGTTTTAACGACAGCGAAGAGTATGTATCTTTTTCCTGTAATTGGTGCGTTTATAGGTTTTTTAGCGGGTGTATATTTTATCTGTTGTAATTTTATTCTACAGTCTCTGCAAAGTTTCATTAACGGTTTTGTGGCTTTGCCTACTGTTGCGAGTTTTTTTGTGAATTTTGTGTCTGCGGCTATGACTGTGGCGTTTTTGTTGGTTATAACTGGGCTTCAGCATTTTGATGGTTTAATTGATCTTGGTAACGCGTTGGGTCGTCGTAGTGAGCAGGATAGAAAAATGGCGGCTCATGCGTGGAGTGTTTATTATTCTGGTGCGGTTTTTGCTCTTGTTGTAGAGTTTGTGGCGGTTTTTGGTTTGTTTTTGTTGGTTCCGTTTTTTACGAGTGTTTTTGTGGTTTTTGCTGTGATTATCTCTATTGAGGTGGCGGCTAAGTTGTCTATGGTAACTCTTGTATGGATTGGGCGGTCTACTCATAAGGGGTTGGGTTCTGTTTTTTTGAGGATGGCTAAGAGGCGGTTGAATTTTGTTGCGTATGTTATTTCTGTGTTGTGTGTGTTTGGGCTTTTTTGTTTGGTGGCGGGTCCGTTTTTTGGGTTTTTGTGTGTTTGTTTGGTTTTTTCAAGTGTTCCTGTTGCGTATGTTATGGAGAGGGTTGCTGTTAGGGTGTTTGGTGGTGTTTCGGGGGATGTTATTGGGGCGACTAATGAGGTGGCAAGAGCGGTGGTTTTGGTGTTGTTTGTAGGGGTGTTTTTGCTAGTTTTATGACTGTTTCTGCGTTAGTTATGGCGGGTGGTAGGGGTTCGCGTATGAATTCTTTAGTGGAAAAGCCGCTTGTTGATGTTTGTGGTAGACCGGTTATTTCGTATGTGTTAGATGCTTTAAGGTGTGCTAGTAAAGTTGATAACGTATATGTTGCTGTGACTGAGCGGACTCCGTGTACGACCAGGTTTGTTGAGGATTTGCGGTTGCCGTGTGTTTTGACTCCTGGTAGGGATTATGTTTCGGATATGGGTTTTGCGGCTCAGGTGTTGGGGTTGGGGAGGTTTTTGGCGATTGCAGCGGATTTGCCGTTGGTTACGGGGGAGGTGGTGGATAGTATTGTTTCGCGTTATGAGTGTTGTGGTAAGCCTGCGTTGACTGTTGCTGTGCCGTTTGAGACTAAGTTGCGTTTGGGTATGAGTATTGAGTATTCATTTAAAATGGGTAGTAAAGATGTTGTGCCTACGGGGGTTAATGTTATTGATGGGTCTAAGCGTTATGGGGATGAATGGTTAGATCAGGATATTTATTTGCTAGATAAGGCAGAGTTGGCGGTAAATGTGAATACTCCTCAAGAGTTGCAGATAGCTAAATCTTTGTTATCCAAACGGTAAATGATATAGTGGAAAAGTTGAGCAGATGTTGTTGTTTGGGTGTTTTTGTTGTTGATTTTGTTGTTTTGGGGAAATATTTAACATTCCCTGCTTGTCAGTTATAGTGTATATAGGGATTTGGCTGTATGAGTATACTTAGTCATGATAGTTTTTGGAATGCTATAGTTAGTATGCCTATGACTAAAAAGATGCTCCGGTTGTCTCTTCGTAAGTGTAATGTTTGTGGTCGTAGTGTTCTTGAGGCGGCGTTAGATGATTATGGTGGCGTTGGGGGTTGTCGTTGTGTGGGGTGTAGTTCTCTTTATAGTCGGGTTATTGTTTTTTGGATAGAGTTTTTGCGTAGGGCTTTGGGTTTTAGGCGGGTTAAAGTGGAGCAGTTGCTATCGGATAGGTATGCGCGTAATGCGGTGTTGAATCTTGTAGAGTCGTTTGAGTATTTTGGTATTAGGAAGCCTATGGTTTTGTGTGCGCCTTTTTTGGTTGTTTGGGATTTTACGCGTAGGTGTAATCTTCGTTGTAAGCATTGTTATTCGAATAGTGGTGGTGAGGCGTGTGAGGGGGATGGGGATGAGTTGTCTACTGTTGAGGCGTTTGGTGTTATAGATCAGCTTGTTGAGGCGCGTGTGACGGCTTTGGCGTTTAGTGGTGGGGAGCCTTTGGCTAGGGAGGATTTTTTTGAGGTGGCGGGTTATGCGGCTAGGCGTGGGTTATATGTTTCTCTTGCGTCGAATGGTACTTTGTTGACTAAAGAGAATGTGCAAAAGTTAAAGGTTGCAGGGGTTAATTATGTTGATATAAGTATAGATGGCGCGTCTGCTAGGACTCATGATGATTTTCGTGGTGTTGAGGGGGCTTTTGATGGGGCTGTTTTGGGTCTTAGGAATTGTATTGAGGCGGATATTTGTACGTGTATAGCTACTACTGTGGGTAAGAATAATGTGGCAGAGTTGCCGGGTATTATAGATTTAGCTGAGCGTTTTGAGGTTGAGCGTTTTACTTATTTTAATTTTATACCTGCGGGTCGGGGTAAGGATTACGTGGATCAGGATCTTTCGCCTCGGGAGCGTGAGGATGTTTTGAGGTATTTGTTGAATCGTATGTCGTCGGGTTGTAAGACGACTATTTTGGCTACGGCTCCGCAGTTGGCGCGTGTTGCGGCTCAGTGTCAGGGTGGTGTGGGGACGGATGAGGTGACTTTGGCGTTGGCGCATATGCAGACTGTGCGTGTTACAAAGAAGGCGGTGCCTTTGGGTGAGTTTATAGGTGGTTGTGGTGCGGGTAGGCTATACTGTTCTATTTCTCCTAAAGGGGATGTGCGGCCTTGTGTTTTTTTGCCGTTAAGTGTTGGTAATTTGAGGCAGGAGCGTTTTAGGGATATTTGGCTTAATGCTCCCCTGTTTAATGCGTTTCGTAATCGTTTTAATTTAAAAGGTTCATGTAGTAAATGCGATTTCAAGTTTATCTGTGGTGGTTGTAGGGCGCGTTCGGCGGCGTATCATAAGGGTGATACATTAAATGGTGATCCTGGCTGTATTATGGGGGAGGGAAGCTGTTAATGCGGCAGGGTTCTATTGGAAAGTCTGTTAAAATTTATCGCGCAAATGATACATCTATATTAGATGTTTTGAAGGAGACTGTTAATAATGGGAAGCTTGAGGGTAAGCGGGTTTTTGTTAAGCCTAATTTGAGTCATCCTCAGTATTTACCTGGTGTTGTTACGGATCCCGTGTTGACTGGGGAGTTGATAGGTTTGTTGCGTGATAGGAACTGTGAGGTAATTGTAGGGGAGTCGGATGGTTTTAATTATCCATGTCATGCCGCGTTTGATAAGACTGGTATGCGTAGAGCTGTTGAGAGGGCCGGTGGGTCGGTTGTTAATCTTTCAGAGGATAGGGTGGTTGAGGTAAAGTTTAAGGACTGTGGGTCTTTGAAGCGACTGTTTTTGCCTAAAACGGTTATAGACGCTGATGCTGTTGTGGATTTGCCATTAATGAAGACTCATGAGTTCATGGCGTATAGTGGTGCTATTAAGAATTTATTTGGTTGTATTCCTAGTAATAAGCGTATTTTTTTGCATCCGTATTTGCCTGAAGTGTTTTTTAGACTCTACACTCTGCTAAAGCCTGTTGTGACGGTTATGGATGCGCGTGTGGGTATTGAGGGTAATGGTCCTACTAAGGGTAAGCCAGTTAAAATGGATCTGGTATTAAGCAGTTCTGATGCCTTAGCGCTAGATATTGTAGCAGCTAAAATTATGAAGTTACACTGGAAAGATACATACCTTAACTATATAGCTAGAAAAACGGATCTTCGTGAAGGGGACATAACTATGGAGGGTGTGCCCGTTTCAGCTGTTGCACATCGTTTTGAGCCGCCGCGTATAGATTTACCAGTTAAAGCTCAAATATTCATCTACAAACATGAATACTTGACTAAAATGTTATTTTGCTCATTAGATATAGTAAAGCTGTTTCAGAAAATAACAATGACCTACCGGGGAGAAACTGCAGAGGAAAGGTAGGCGTTTTAAAGGTAAGGGTCTATTTCAAGTGTAGAGAGTGTTAACTAAATAATGTTTTTGCGTTGAATGTGCTGTTGACCCAAAACTTTGCATACAACGCCATAGTCAGGTCAACCATTTGTAGTGAACGGGAAACAATACAGGTTTTTCTTCTAAAACGTGCAAACCAATGACGTTGCCTAAAATTATCCCGCTCCACCCCATGAATCTCAGCCTTTGTTTGAATCAACAACACTTTAAGAACAAGTTCTGCATAAACTTCCCAGTGATCAACAAAATATACTTTCACATTCCATCCTCGTAGCCTATACAACAACCTTTGAAGTGTTTTGCCATCTCGATTCCCACATTCCCAGTCAAGGAGCTGACTGGTAGTGCGACAATATGCTTTCCAAATCCAAATCCTGGTACATGCACAAGATTCTTTTTGGCTTACTCATAAACGTGTTGGAATTTGGAAATAAACTAATTTGAATCATGACCCTATAATTTCCCATTCTTTATCAGTTAAATCACTATCATACATCAAACAAGCAACTCAATAAATTTAACCCACAGCTAGTTAAAAAATTATTGAGGACAGATTCTTAAACGAGTAGTAAAGAGAGCAAAAAAGAAGGAAACGGAGGGTTATGTGCTAATTTTTGGGGGTGGGTGGATGCGTCTGCCCAGTTTTATGCGTAGGGCTACGCGGCATAGTTTTCGTAGGGATTTTACAAGATGCTCAACTGTGGGTGTGGTGGAGTATATTATGGGGATTTGTTCATACTCTGCTAACTGTCGGGTTTCTTTATCAGGTAGAGTGTTATGGAAAACGATTACTCGGGGTTTTAGGGCGCAGACGCGAATTATCATTAGAGGTAAAAGGCCATTTTCAATATTGGTGAAAATTAGAGCGCGATCACTTGAGGCACCAAACAATTGTGCATACTCATGTCCGGATAAAACCTCAATAGCACATTTGCTGTCAACAACAGTATAACCTGTAACTTCCACAATATTAGCAGTAGGTGAATTAGCAGAAACTGATGTGTCATCATCAGAGGTAACAATGTTACCACTTATTGCGCGACATAAATATTCTACGCGAACAGGAATGGGAAACTCTCGCAGATCAACAATAGCTGTACTAGGCGAACTGGTTAACTTGGCAAATTCACGCACAAAACGTCCCCCCTTAGACTCATCAAACTGTAGAAGAGCTAAAGCAAAACGGCGAATAAACTTTGCACCAGGACTCTTCCTACGTCCACTCTCATAATCACTAATAACAGAAGAAGACACACGCATGACCTCAGAAAGACCTAACTGAGACACAACAAAAAGCTCACGCCACTTCCGCATAGACACACCAGGCTTACCAGAAAGAACAATCTCACCAGCAATCCTACGCGCTAAAACCTCACGAACACCAGGCGATACAACCATAATAACACACACTAACCCAAATACCCACACAGATATAAAACCATACCATACAAAACATGCCAACCCCAAACAACAACAAACCAAAAAAATTCAAACGACTAAACCTACTAACATATATGATGAGGCGACTCTAAAAGATAAAAAGTAATACCGCTTATCTACCCAAACTCACATATGATGCGATGGATAAATTTACACATTGTTGTGCAGCTAAATCGTTAGATATGTTACTACGAAAAAGTTCATTCATTATCAGTAGTGCATATGGATTATCGCTATTGTAGAGTATCTTTGCCATTATATAGAGGACGTGTCTTCTCACAAAATAATTTCACCCCACCTTTAACATATCTTCTTGTTCACGATTTTTACCATTCAAATTGTTTAGCTGCTATACCG
>WRGM01000161.1 GCA_009787175.1 Candidatus Bathycorpusculum fermentans
TTACACCTAAGGACCCGACAAGCGCTAAGACTTGTCTTTTAAAGTCCGTAAATTGTAGCCTTTTAAAGCAGAAACGGCTTATTTCGTAAAGAAAATTAACTCATCTAACGACACAAGGTACTTACTGCACTAAAATTTTGAATTTATATTAGCCATAATATCGATTAAAGTTAAATTTTCAATCAAAAAGCACGCCTAAACATCAATATTACTAACATATGTGTGCAGATCAGTAATTATCAGAAAGTTAAGTTTAGAAAAAGCGTAGCCCCTGTATAGTTGATAATATTTTGGCAGTGTTTTTCAGCGTAATTGGTGCCTTGTAGGTTGCTTTTTAAATTTTATACAACTTAGAGAACAGGAGAAATACTGCCCATGAAAGTTAGCAAAGAAAATAATCGTTCAGAATATAGAATTAGGATAAATACGTTAATTGTTGGAGAACCCGCTCACTGGTTAGGGGAGTGGAAACAAAGAGGTATAATCACAAGTTACTCGGATGGAATAATCCAAGCTTTAAAACTCTACAACGAAAAACAGGTAGAACAAGACCTAAAAAAAGCCCAAATAACCACCTTATCAACATACGAACAATAACCAACTTCATTTCACCCACCACCCTAAGGAACTGTGTGAAAAAAAAGTTGCGATATTTCTAATGGGTAATACGTTTAATTGCATGTTTTATTCATACGGGCGATCGCAAGTTAATTATTCACAGTTCCTAAGTCACCACTATTTTAGTTAACCAAACAGTAAGAGAGGTAAAATACTTTATGCCGTTATTGCACGACTGTTATGGGGTTGGGCTTTTCTTCTAAAGCTTTTTCGAACTCGTATACTTTTCGGTTTTTAGCTATGACTTGGGCGGTTATGTTTTTAGCTGAATCAGGTTTTTCCCAAATAAGACCAAGCGTGTCTCGTACTTCTTTTTCATCTTTTGCAATCCTGCAAATTTCCTGTACAGTAATCTCTTTCGGGACTCCTCTGGCTCTAAACTTTTCATTAAGATCAGCCGCAGACACCAACTCTAACTTTATACGAGAGGCATAAGCCGCCAAACTAATCTTAGTCTGATCATTGAGTTTAACATTTTCTTGCGGATCAAAAGCAGAAGCAGCAAAAACACCCACAACCCCCTGCTTAATCTGCCGCCCATCCGTAGTCTCAACACCAAACTCTGTACTCCATTTAAGCACCTCCAAAAAATCATCAATCACATACTTCTTAACTAGCCCCCACTTACATTCAAGCACATAAGTTAACGGCTGAGAAAACAACCCATTAGCAGGAACCGACCAAACACGATCCACCTCAGCATTCATCCGCCTCGACCCCACACTCTTCACCAAATGCAAAGTAATACGACGTGGATCCATACCCTCAGTACGATGCTTCTGCCTCTGAAAAACTGCCCCAGAAGTATACAGATCAATAAACCACTCCACACAAGCCTCCCAATTATGACCAAGCCGATTATACCTACCCTTCATCTGCCGAACATAATTCTGTTTAAACACAGTAGCCACACTAAGATCCGCCTCAGACATCGACTCATGATAATAATACTTGTACGTACCAAACAACTTGACCTCCCGCAAATCACTATACAACTTTAATGCCCGCATAATTGCCCCTTCAGCTTCATACTCAGAACAACCAAGCTTACTATAAAGAAACTCAAAACTAACAAGATCCTTCAACAAAGTAGACTCCACTATCACGTCATGTATAACATGAATACGTTCAATCACAGGATTAGTCGAATCATTATTCTCCAACGCAACATTTGTCTTCCGCACAGCATCAGCCAAAGCCTCTACTCTAGGCTTATGCTCATCTATCCACGTCAACAAAAAACCATCGCGAAAAGGCGTCTGCTTATCATGAGACCGATAACCCCGAACATAAACCCGCCCCTTAGCCTCCAAACGCCTAACAGTTGACATAACATCACAAATTATAACTTCCTTATCCTTGAGTGCCTCAACCACACCCCGCGAAAAATGCGCCCGATCCCGATTCTCAAACAAAAACCGCCTAATACAATTAGCCTTACTAACCTCACCCACACCACCCCGCCTATCCAAATACTTGCGAGCATACGCCACATACTCAACCCCACCCAAAAACACCGAAGACACCACACGATCATCACCACTCGCCCCACTCCTCTCATCAGAGCACAACAAATAATTGTAATACTGACGTACATTAGAAATCATCCCCAACCGCCCCCTAAACGTTTGCCCACTACAAACCACAGGTTTGGCACTACGCAAAACACGAAAACTACGCCACATACGACCCAACCCACTCTCAACAATATCACTATTCAACTTTAACGACAACGTAAGCTCCTTAGAACTATGAGGTTTACCATCACTTAACGCCAAAGCAAGCTTTTCCTGAGTCCAAGCACGACGCAACACAACATCACCAAACATTCAACACCCTATAATACATCTCTAAATCTTTAAATCGACGGTCTAAACCAAAAAGTAAAACCTAAAAATACACCAAAACCAATCTCAGTTTAAATCACCGTAATATCGAAAACAAGCGTAAAAACAGCTTTGATTGGGGGTTTTATTTGGTCGGGAGAGCAGGATTTGAACCTGCGACAGCTCGGTTTCTGTGGCCTAGACAGGCTAGAATGAAGCCCACCATGGGTAGACCTCTACAGCTTCTCCGTCCGCTAAGCAAGTTAACGGGCTCGAGAGCTCTGCCAGGCTGAGCTACCTCCCGAATGCAGTCTTTTTCATAAAGACTAAAAGAAAGAATTTAAATTTATTGGATAACTACCGAACGATTTAAGAAGTTACTTATAAAAACAGCATATGTATTGATATTTGTCACAAGCAGATTACAGAATTTTTTAGTAGATATTTTATGTGTAAAGAGTTATTTCGGGTATTTGATCAACAACTATTGTTAAAGTATCAAATTGAGTGTGAGCGTGGGAGGAGGGTGATTATGTGATGGGTATGATATGAGTGGTCTCCCACACCCACATCTATAAGTTAACAGCGTCTACTATAAAAAATTAGCGTATGCAAATGTTTTTGTGAGAGAAAAACCAGATGATTATTAAAACAATATGATGTTTTATTATAATAGAGTGCATGCTTATATGGGTAAGAGGATTTCTTGCCAATATATTTAAGTTTTTAAATTGTTGTTTTATTTTGAAGTGCTACTTGCATGGTGTTTGATTTAGAAGAGATTGAAAAGTTTCGGTTGTCTGGAAAAATTTTATGTGCTACTAGAGAGGAGATGAGAGGTTTTGTTAAAGAGGGAATGCAGGTAATCGATGTATGTGAGAAAGCTGAAGCGCTTATTCGTAAAAAAGGTGGAGTTCCAGCGTTTCCATGTAATGTTAGCATAAATGAGGTGGCTGCGCATTATACATCTCCTCCGGGGGATGAAAGTGTAATACCTGTAAATTCGACTGTTAAAGTTGATATGGGTGTGCAAATTGACGGATATGTGACGGATACTGCGTTTACTGTTTCTTTTAATTCAGAAGGTAAAAGCATGACGGCTGCGGCTGAGTATGCGTTAAAGTTAGTTATAGAGAATATTCATAATGATATGTCTGTTGGTCGTATAGGGGGTATAATTGAGACGGCTGTTAAGAATCATGGGTTTAAGCCTGTGAGTAATCTGTCGGGTCACTCTGTGGGGAGGTATTTAATTCATGCAGGGACTAGTATTCCAAATGTTGCTACGTTATCTGCAAGTAAAGTGCATACAGGTGAAGTTTTTGCGGTTGAGCCTTTCGTTACTCAGCCTGATGCTATTGCTCGTGTTGATGATAATCCACAGAATACTATTTTTCGGCTTGTTCGTGCGAAGTCAGTGAAGGCAGTGTATGCTAAACAATTGCTAAAGTTTATAGAAACAAATTATAGGACATTACCATTTGCAGAACGCTGGTTAACAGATGTTGTACCACAGAGTCAGCATGCAGAGGCTTTTAGAGAACTTTTAAAACAAAAAATTATAACAAGCTACCCCGTATTTATTGAAGCAAGTAAAAAACCAGTTGCACAAGCAGAACATACACTTATAATAAAAGAAAACGGCTGCGAAATTCTAACATAAAAAAAGTAAAAACTACCAAAGCAAGTAACATCACTCTTCATGAGAGTCAACTGAAATCAAAAGATCGTGCACTGAATTATCAAGAGTTATTAAATATAATAGGAATAAGAAGGAAAATAAGTAACAAAGTAAATATGTTGATAGTCAGGGCAAAAGCACTTACTTTTAGAATAGGATTTTTTCAAGTACATCAACATCAAGAGAAGCCATAAACATCCATATTGTCTCCGTGGATCGACTATTTTTTTGGTTTGTTCAATAGTTTTTGTATTTTCATGTACTTATTGCACTATTTTTCTCAAAATAAACGCCAGAGACTGGAAATGACAAACAAGTTCACGTTATAAAATGAATGAGCAAAAACGAGTTTAGGGTTAAATGGGAAAGAAACAAGAAGAATTTAGACAGCATATGTCTTTTCTTTTGTTTTTATTTCTTTATAGACGCCGGTTATTATTTGTTTTTGTTCAGGACATTTTTCGCATGCGCCGAGTTCTTTGAAGACATAGTCGCCGCGTTGGAAGTCACGAGTTATTTTTGTGCCACAGTTTTTGCATTCAATAATGGTCATAACTTTTGTCTCTTCATTTTTTATAGCGGTAGCGTTTCGTCTAGTTTGATAGAGAACAACAACAGATATGCCTAAGGCAAATGCGCCAATTATTATTAGGAAACCTGCTTGAATAAGGTATTCTGAGCCTAGCGTGTACGCGTATGCGGCACTGAATAGTGCAATTATAGCCAATCCCATTACTATTGCTACTATGAGCGTTATGTAAGATGAAATTTTGTTTACAGGAGATTGTTGTTGTGTGTTTTGTGTCATGTTTTTTCCCTCGTTTTATTGTCCTATTCCTATGCTGTTACCTACGCCAAATACTATTAGGGTATCGCCTTCTTTAGTGCGTTCTAGAACTAGTTCACGTACGCGTTCAATTGCTTTGTCAGCAGCGTCATGTATTTCTTTGCGCATCGGAGCAACTGCATCACCTATATCTTCTTTGATAATAATCGCGTTTATTGGGATTTTGTATTTAACTAGCATTTCTTCAATTTTGAAAGCATCAACACCTGGACCGCCTATTGCAGAGCCAACACCTTCAGCTATTTCTCCAACGGCTTCGCCCTCAAGTTTTAAGCCTGCGTCAATCATTATAAGCATCGCAATTTTACCCTGATTTTCCTCAATAACCGTCTCTATAGCATCTCCAGGCTTACCACAATTTCCACCTGATCCCTCAGCTTTCATAACTAAAGCTGTGCGACCTTCGAAGGGAACTGTGGCAACAACGCAGTCTTTGTAAACTTTACGTACTTCATATCCACGCATCATTTTGCTGGCAATCAATGGACCAACACTATCTCCAATGGGTTGCCCAAAGGAGAAAGCTGTTAAAGCCGCAGAGAAGGCTTCAGCTTCTTTCATAACCATTGGTAATACCATTTGTAGTTGCATAATTATGTAGAGGCTCATGGTTTTTTTGCCTTGTATGTAGTAATGTCGTACTACTTTGTAGAGATAGTTTAAGGCCATTGCTGCTTCAAGGGTATTTTCCATATTGTGTAATTGTACATCATCATTACATTGTGGAGCCATGAGTTTTACATCGTCTAGTAAGCGTTGGTCGCGTACTTCAAGGATATGATCGAGTTTAGCAACTATACCGGCAGGATCCATGCTTTGTGGGCTGATTGTAAAGTAATCGAGACACCTGTCAACGCGTGGGGTTATATCTACAGAGGGTTTGCCTATTTCTTTTAAAGTCTCAATAGCGTTTTTGCGCCCTTCCTCTTTAATGCCCCTAAGTTTATGCAAGCTATCTTCTACATTTCTTATCATCATATATGACTGAAATCTTTGACCGTAGAAGAGTATTACAAACATAAAGACCATGTAAAACAGGCCTATGTAGGATGTCCAACCACCATCTCCACCAAATTGACCAGTATGGATAGGATTATTTGGAGCTAATTGTGTTATTGCATCAATTATAGGAATTAAAGTCACGTTTTACACCACTTCTCAAAAAACTATAATCACTCAGTTATAAAGATATGCCAAATACATCACTATAAATTTACCTAAACTAAACAAGTAACATCCAATAGTTAACTTGAGAATAGGCAATTAACTAAAAATTGGAAGCAAAAAAAGGTTATTATGAATTTAAAATACCATGCACTATTTATGTAAAAAGAGAAACGGTTATTCAATGGATGTATGGGTGTATCGTGAGAGTATGCCTTTTGTAAATTTGGGTTTTCTAGGTTTCCATGTGGCTAGGCGTGTTTTGAGTTCTTCAGCACTTATGTTAACGTTTAGGGTTCTATTTGGTATGTCAATAGTTATAGAATCACCGTTTTGTAGAGTGGCTATAGGTCCGCCATCAAAAGCTTCAGGGGTAACATGACCTATGCTTCCGCCGCGTGTTGCACCGCTAAATCTACCATCGGTTATTAGGGCAACACTTTCGCTTAAGCCCATACCTGCAATTGTTGCGGTAGGGATAAGCATTTCTGGCATGCCAGGACCACCCTTTGGTCCCTCATAGCGGATAACAACTATATCACCGGGACAAATTTGTTTACCACGTATAGCCGCTATAGCTTCTTTTTCTGAGTCATAAACTTTAACAGGTCCAGTATGCTTAAGCATTTTCGGCGAAACACCCGCCGTTTTAATAACTGACCCCTTTGGCGCAAGATTACCCGTTAAAATAGCAATACCACCCTCAGCATGCACAGGGTTAGATATGGAACGTATAACGTCTGCATCAAAAACCACCGCGTCCGCTATATTTTCAGCCACAGCTTTCCCCGAAACGGTTAACACATTCAAATGTAGCAACGTCTTAAGCCGACTCATAACAGCTGGAACACCACCTGCCATGTCAAGATCTTCAAGCGCAAACGCGCCACTTGGAATCATACTGCAAAGATGCGGAACTTTACGACCTATCTCATCAAACAAAGACAACGGCAACGTTAAACCAGCCTCCCTTGCAATAGCCGGCAAATGTAAAACACTATTAGATGAACCACCCAACGCCATATCAACAGATATAGCATTCCTAAAAGCACCCAACGTAAGTATATCAGAAGGCCGTATATTATTTTTTACAAGACTAACTATCCTCTCACCTGTCCTATGTGCAAGCCTAACTTTACTGGCACTCGTCGCAAGAGTTGTACCACAATAAGGCAAAGACATACCCAAGGCCTCACTCATACATGCCATAGTATTAGCAGTAAACATGCCACTACAACTACCACAACTAGGACATGCAACATCCTCAAGCTCTGCAAGCTCAGCCTCACTCATCTTTCCAGCAACAACCTGCCCAAGAGCCTCTGGAACACTAGAATAACTAACTTTTTTACCATTAAAACGCCCCGCAGCCATAGGTCCACCTGTAAGCATTATTGCAGGTATATCTAGCCGCGCAGCGGCCATGAGCATGCCCGGGGTAACTTTATCGCAGTTGCTCACCATTACAAGTCCATCAAGTCGGTGTGCTTGGAGCATTATTTCAACTGAGTCAGCTATGATCTCGCGGCTAGGAAGGCTATAGCGCATGCCTTCATGTCCCATGGCTATTCCATCACAAACAGCAATTGTGTTAAATTCAAATGGTGTTCCGCCTGCAGATAGTATACCTTCTTTTACTGCTTCCCCAAGTGTGCGTAGATGTATGTGGCCTGGAACGATGGTATTATAACTATTAGCTATCCCAATGAAAGGTTTAGCTAAGGCATCATCAGTTAAACCTAATGATTTAAGTAGTGCACGATGAGGTGCATGTTCAGTTCCTGTTTTAATTTCGTTACTTCTCAACTTAATATCCTTCTGTAAATTACCAAGTTGCTTATTCAATACTGCGTTATAGGTATTGTTAAGCTTTTATGTGTCAGAAATGGTCCATTAATCAATTTATGGCTTAAATTTAGATATTTCGTTATTAACATAGTTTGAAATAGTGTTTTTTTAATAGTTTTACCAAAATATTTATGTTGCAGTTTTGGCGTCTATTTTTGTAGTATAGTAAATAACCCATCGCTATGTCGTTGGAATTAAATATGTGGGTGAGCTTAATTTATGGACTTGAACAAGTTTACTGTGAAATCTCAGGAGACTCTTCAAAAAGCCTTTGAAATTGCGGCTGTAAAGCAAAATCAGGCAATTGAGCCAGTACATTTACTAAAGGCAATGTTGATAGTTGACGAGAATGTAATACCTCACTTGTTAACAAAGTTAAATGTTAATGTTAACTATTTAGCAAGTCAGCTTGACAAGTTAATTGATGGATTACCAAAAGTTGTAGGTGGTCAACAGTATCTCTCGTCAAATCTTAATAAGGCGTTACAGAAAGCGCAAGATTACGCAGAAGAGGCAAAAGATGAGTTTACATCAATTGAGCAGCTTTTGTTAGCGATTCTGTCACTTAATGATCCTGCATCTCGCTTAATGCAGAGTATGGGAATTAAAGAGAAAGAGTTAAAGACAGTTATTAGCCAGCTGCGTAAGGGTTCAAGTGTGACTTCGCAAACTGTTGAAGATACATACAATGCGCTAAACAAGTATGCTATTAATCTTAATAATCAGGCGAGAAATGGAAAACTTGACCCAGTCATAGGTAGAGATGAAGAAATTAGTCGTGTACTGCAAATTCTGTCACGCAGAACCAAAAATAATCCCATACTTATAGGTGAGCCTGGGGTAGGTAAAACAGCTATAGCTGAGGGCATAGCGCATCGCATTATAAATAGTGAGGTGCCAGAAAATCTCAAGTCAAAGCAGATTTATTCTCTTGACATGGGCGCGTTAATAGCTGGTGCTAAATATAAAGGCGAATTCGAAGAACGACTAAAAGGCGTTATAAAAGAAGTAGTCTCGTCTGATGGAGAAATAATTCTATTCATAGATGAAATACACATACTAATCGGAGCAGGCGCAAGTGAAGGCGCTATGGATGCGGCAAATATTCTCAAACCAGCTTTAGCACGTGGGGAACTGCGGGCCGTTGGTGCTACCACACTTAAAGAATATCAGAAGTATTTTGAAAAAGATAAAGCCTTAGAGAGACGTTTTCAACCTGTTATGGTTAATGAACCAAGTACGCTTGATGCTATTTCAATTCTACGGGGTCTAAAAGAGAGATATGAAGTGTTTCATCATGTGCGCATAAAAGATGAAGCTATTATTTCTGCTGTAGAGCTCTCGCAACGTTATATTTCAGATAGGTTTCTACCTGATAAAGCTATAGATTTGATAGATGAAGCGGCGGCTAAATTGCGTTTGGAGATTGACAGCGCTCCAGAGGAGCTTGAGACAATAGAGAGAAAGATTCGTCAGTTAGAAATTGAGCGTGAGGCTATTAAGAGAGAGAAGGATGAAGGGAAGCTCAAAGGGATAAGGGAAGAAATTGCTAATTTGACTGAAGAACGGAATGTGTTAAAAGTTAAGTGGCAGGCTGAGAAGGAGCTTGTTGAAAAAATTCAGATGAAGAAGAATGAAATTGAGCAGTTTAAACTTGAGGATGATGCGGCTAATCGTAGGGGTGATTTAGGTAAAGTTGCAGAAATTCGTTACGGTAGAATCCCAGATGCTGTAAAGAGTATTGAGCAGCTTAAAGAAAAGCTTTCTGAGGTGCAGAAGGATTCTGCGCTTGTAAATGAGGAGGTAGGTGCGGAGGAGATTGCTGAGGTTGTTTCTCATTGGACAGGTATTCCTGTTAGTCGGATGTTGCAAAGTGAGCGCCAGAAATTGTTGAATCTTGAAACGGAGTTGCATATGCGTGTGGTTGGGCAGGATGAGGCTATAAGGGCTGTGTCTGATGCTATACGCCGTAGTAGGGCGGGTTTGCAGGATTCTAAGCGTCCTATAGGGTCATTTTTGTTTTTAGGTACTACTGGTGTGGGTAAGACGGAGTTGGCCAAGTCTTTGGCAGAGTTTCTCTTTAACAGTGAGAATAGTATTGTTAGAATTGATATGTCGGAGTATCAAGAGCGGCATACTGTTTCAAGGCTTGTAGGTGCGCCTCCAGGTTATGTTGGTTATGAGGAGAGCGGGCAGTTAACTGAAGCTGTACGTCGTAAACCTTATTCAGTAGTATTGCTTGATGAAATTGAGAAAGCGCACGCGGATGTCTTCAATATTTTACTTCAAGTTTTAGACGATGGCAGGTTAACAGACAATAAGGGTAGAACAGTTGACTTCAAAAACAGTATTATTATAATGACCTCAAATATTGGGGCTCATCTTATTCAAGAAAAACTTGAAAATATAACAACTGAAAATCGAGAAGAAGTACTAAATAAGACAAGAGAAGAAGTCCTAAGCCTACTTAAGAAGACAATCAAGCCAGAGTTTCTTAACCGAATTGATGAAATAATAATGTTCCAACCGCTGACTCGAGAGGAGATAAGTAAAATCGTTGAAAACCAGTTTAGCAGTGTGCAGAAATTGTTGGAAAAAAATGGCATACATCTGACGGTAACTAAAAAAGCTGTGGAGCATATAGCGGAAAATGGTTTTGATCCGCAATTTGGTGCAAGACCAATTAAACGTGTAATCCAGAAAAAAGTCGTAAATGAGCTCTCAAAGATGATTTTAGCAGATAAAATTGACAAAAACGCTGCAATCATTGTAGATGAAAAAGATGGCCAGATAGTCTTTAAAAATACGTAATTGCTATGCCAGCGTTGTTTGACCCTTCCCTAAGGGTTGAGCCATTGCTGGTATGCCTAACCTTTTTGTTATTTCATGAGCCAATACTCTTCCATGCGATGAGCGGTAATTATCTGTTATGATCTGCTTTGCTTTTGAGCGTTTGACATATTCTATTAAATTATCAAAGTCTGAGTGGTCGCTAAGAGCTACTAGGTATTCGCGTTCACTTATCTGTCGGCAGGGGTTTTGGAATTCCCATCCGCTTACGCTTATACGAGTATTTTTTAAGCCTATTTTAAAGCGGGCGTTTGTATGATAGAAGGCTATGCAGGGTAAATTGTTGTTGAGGAGTTCTTGTCCTTCGTTGCTTGTATCAAGGGTTAAACTGCCAAGATTCATACCATAGTTACCGCAGACTTTGGAGACCTCATATACCAGGTTAGGCATTACGAAGGGAACTTGAACGTATGCTTCTCGTAGTAGTTGCATAACTTCTTGTAGTTTTCCGTAAAAACCAAAAACATATACAGTACCGCCTCGCAGTCGTCGCTCTATCATAGAAACTAGCAACTCATAGATATCAACATCAAAATTACGTCTACAAGAGGGCGTACCATAAGTAGCTTCAACTATAAGGGTATCACAGTCAATAACAGGAGTGTCTTCAAGCTTAAAATCACCAGTATAAACAACTCGATTCCCACATGTGTTTTCCACTAATACTTGAGAGGCACCCATGATATGATCAGCTTTTATGAGTGTAACAGTCTCATCATCAGTATACTTGAAAGCTTGACCATATGCAAGAGCACACACATTATCATTTTTAAGTTTAAAAGCTGGATTTACAATAGCTGCGAGATCACGAGTTGCAGGAGTCATTAAAACTTTTTCACACTGCTTAATACTCTTCCGCAGACCCAAAAGATGATCTGCATGTGCATGTGTAACAACACGTAAAGGTCTATTAGCGTCAAAAGCATCGCAGGCAACACTGTTACCTAGCAGAACTGCTCCCGTATTTGTAACACATGCCCGCTCTGCCAACATGTTCACTTTTTCTCTGTTTTTTCTGCAAGCCAATCAATAAGCAACTTAGGCGCAGCAGTTTCAATAACTACATGTATAGGACCCAGAGGAGACTCAGCATTTTCCTCAGAAAAACTAATATGACCAGCACACGCAACCTGCTTATTTATATAAAAAATAATCTTATCACCATCACGTATTGCCCGATACAAGGTCTTTCTAGCAGCATCACGTATACGATCATTACGCAATAAATTACGAAAATTAACCAAAGACTCCTGCCCATGAGCAACAGCCTTTAACGTGTAGCCCTGAAAAGCCGGCTCAGAAGTAAAAACGGAATGATAAAAAACATTAGTAATAGCCCTCTTAACTTTCTCCTCATCCTCTGTAGGATTAACATCCACATTTATATGAACAGTTACTGTTTCCATTTCGCCTCAGCTTGCTCCAAATATTTTTCCACTACAGTTTTAAAAGCTTCTATACTAGAATCATTAACCAATACATGCTCAGACAATGCAATAACATTACCTAAACCAACACTTAACTCCCGCAGGTCACGCTCAAGAAACGTATCAAAATCTTTAGGATCATCACTTCTACCACGCCTGCTTAAACGAGCAAAACGCACCTCAGAAGAAGCATGAACAGCAACAAGCTTAAACCCTGCAAAACCTGCCTTAAACACTGACACCTCACTTAAACTTCTCAAACCATCTATAACAATTCTATCACTAACATGCTCCTCAATCTTTGGCACACACAACTCAGCTACCACATTATCCCCACCCGTTTTACGTAAATCCAACATTACCTTACCCACATTCTGCGGATTTAACTCTAAACCACGACGCATAGTCTCCTCACGAATAACATCACCCATAGATACTTTAGCATAACCAACAGCAACAGCAGCCTCTACAAAAACAGTTTTCCCAGCACCAGGCATACCTGCTAGACCTACGACAAACTTATCAACATTCATAACAAACCCTTTCTTGCTGCTAAAGAAATAAATCAACTTAATTATATAGTTAATGAATGTAAAAACTAATAATTTTTGATTTCCACCGTTGAGTGTAATTACAAAAAAAGAGTATTTACAAAAAAATATTCAATTTTTTCCATGAAAACATTTTGGGTTTTCGTGGTTCTTCCAGCATCGGCATGTCACCGATGGTGCAGTCTCCTATGAAAAAACATGGTCAAAAAGGTTTTTTCATCGCACTTCAATGAAAACTCGTTTTATGAGATTTATATGATAAGGGGAGACGTGGGTGAGGGTGGTTGGTTGGTGGTGCTCACCCACGGTGACAAGGGTAAAGAAAACAAGAGACTTGCTTTTTTAGTCCTTGCCACAACATTGAATTATTATAGAGTTTTTTATGTCTTTCTTTACTTTAAGCATGTTTTTTTCTTTGCCAGTAGCATATATGATTACTTGTAAATTTGCTGTAATGCACGTAGGGGTATTGATGTTGTCAGAGCATGTTTGAGTGTTTCTGGTGGTGTTTTATGGATGATTTTTTCTTGTTTTTTGCTTAAAACTTTTATGAGGGATAATTATTAGAGTATGGTAGAAAGAAAATGTCTGAACAAATAAGAAGCTTTATCGCTTTTGACATACAGAATGAGAATATAATAAATAGAATAGCAGCAGTACAGAAACTGTTAATGCAAACTAATGCGGATTTAAGGCTTGTTTCGCCAAAAAATATTCACATAACAGTGCGGTTTCTTGGCAATATAAATCCTGAAATGGTTGACAAAGTTTATGAGGTTATGAAAAAAACAAAGTTTGTTCCATTTACTATTCAACTTCAAGGTTTAGGTGTCTTCCCAACGGTAAATTATCCAAGAGTTGTTTGGGCAGGAATAACGTTGGGAGCTGAGCAATTGAAGAGTATCTTTGAACAATTAGAGCCAATGCTTCATGACTTAGGATTTGCTCCAGAACCGGAGAGTTTCAATGCTCACTTAACCATTGCCAGAGTTAGTTCAGGAACAAATAAGCAGCGTTTAGTTGACTTTGTTACGCGTCATCAAGAGTATGAGTTTGGAACTATAAAAGCTAACAGTTTGCGATTAAAAGGTAGTCAGCTCTCAGCTATGGGTCCAACTTATACAACATTAAAGGAACATCGTCCATAAATGAAGCGACAGTGGCATGCAGACTGAACTTGAAGCTTTAAATTTACAGGTTTTAAAAAAAATTACGCCTAGTCCTGAAGAGTATAGTAAAGTTAAAGTTCTAAGTTTGAAATTAGAACAAAAAATTTTAGAAGCTTGTCAGCAACAAAATGTAAGCGCAAATGTCCGCGTTGAGGGTTCTATAGCTAAGGATACCTGGTTAAAGGGCGATCCGGATATTGACGTTTTCATACGTTTGCCTAACTGTATTCCGCGTAAAAATTTGGGTGCTGTAGGCTTAAAAATTGCCAGAAGTGTTGCTGTGGAAGCTGTAGAGGTTATGGAGCGGTTTGCTGAGCATCCTTATCTTGAGATGGTTATAGATGGTTTTCGTGTAGATATTGTTCCCTGTTATGATGCTAAGCCGGGTGAGTGGCAGAGTGCAACAGATAGAACGCCTTATCATACGGATTATATTAGGCAGCATTTAACTCTTAAGATGCGTGGGGAAGTACGATTGCTTAAGCAGTTTATGCAGAGTATTGGTGTTTATGGTGCAGAGATAAAAGTTGGCGGTTTTAGTGGCTATCTGTGTGAGTTATTAATTCTCACATACGACTCGTTTGTTAAAACGGTTGAGGCATTTGCAGGGTATAATAAGCGTGTTGTAATTGATCTTGAGCAGCACTTTTTGGGTAAAGAGGAAGAGGTATCTGAGGTGTTTTCTGAGCCGCTAGTTATTGTTGACCCTGTGGATAGGGCTCGAAATGTTGCCTCAGCTGTTCAAGTGGACAAATTGTATAGTTTTATAGGTGCGGCAAGAGCGTTTATAGAAAATCCACGTGAGGACTTTTTTTTTACTCCTGAGCAGAGTGCATTTGCAGTAGAGGCGCTGAAGCGGAAACTGGATAATTATGGCTCAACAGTACTATTTCTAGTTACAAATAGTATTAGCGGCAGTAGTGGTATGGATGTGGTACCTGATGTGCTTTGGGGTCAACTGTATAGGTCAAAGCGTTCATTGCACAAGTTTTTAGAGAGTTATGATTATAAAGTGTTAAGAGATGCTGTTTGGAGCAATGAGAAAAGTCTGTGCATATTTATCTTTGAGTTAGAGCAGCAAATTATTGCAGCTACAAAGAAACATTATGGTCCACCGCTTGAACGTTCAAGCGAGTGTACAAATTTTCTCTCCAAATATATAGAAAATAGTCAAGTTATCGCTGGACCGTATATTGAAGGAGATAAATGGGCTGTTGAGATTCTTCGCAAAAACACAAATGCTGTTGTCTTACTAAAAGAAAAGCTATCCGTTAGTAGTGATGGGGGAAAAAGTGTTGGCATCTCAGAGCTCATAGCGAAAGCGTTTAAAACAGATCTATCAGTTCTTGCAAACAGCGAAATCCTCAACAATACATATTGGGAAAACGGGGATTTTAGAGGTTTCTTAACAAACTTTTTAGTAGGAAAACCATTCTGGCTAATTAAAAAGAAAAAATGATTAACAACAGCATCATCATAGATGTAGCGTTAATTTGGTCACAGTTGTTGTTTATTGTGTTACTGAGTGATACCAGCTGATTAGGTATTCGGGTAGTTTTAATCCGCGTTCTGCTAGTCGTTCTGCTAGTTTTATAGCTAGGGGGCTTAGGACAAAAGCGGCGCGTGTATAGAAACGTCTGGGGGTATTGGGTTTATTTTCTTCTTCGAGGATAATTTTTAGGTCTGCTTTTTGTGCTAGGGATGAATTGTTATTGCTTGTTATTGCAAATACTGTGCCTGCGAATTTTTTAATAACATCTGCCCAGAGAATAACGGGTTGAGTCTCGCCACTATAGGATACCAAAATTTCAAGATCACCTGAGCGTGGATGAGGAGTATTTACGCCCCGTGTCATGTAAACATTGTCGCCAAAAATAGTTTTAAGATGGAATAGGCGGACACCTGTCATTTTAGCTATTTCATTACCCGTTCCTTTTCCACCAAGAAAAACGCTGGTGCGTTTCTCCATTAAATCAACAAGCTGAACATAAGTCTCACTGCTAACGTTGGAGTCTATTAATTCACCTATCTTTTGAAACTCTTCATTACAAATACTATAAACATCCTTAACCTCAAGATTACGAAAAATAACTTCAATCATACTATTTAACAATTGAAGCGTACCAAGCTCAAAAATATCACCCATCATACCCGTCTCACTATAACCAGAGGAAGGCTTAGACTTACCACGCCCCTTCAAAAGAACAGTAACACCATACTTATTTGTAACCTCCGCTAAAGGAGAACTATAAGAAGAAGTAAGCAACCCCATAGAAAACTTTGAAGACTTTGTCTCCTCAATATACCTGCCAAGATCACGCGCCATAACTAGAGGATCATCACTATAACCACTACCAGAATTCATCAAAAGCAAAGTCTTCCTATAACGCCTCGCAAGATCAAAAGCAGCATCATACATATCACGACCAGGAAAACCAGGATCATCAGGCGTCAAAACAACCTTATTACGCCAACCCGCCCGACTAAACGCAATCTGACTCATAGCAGCATTCAAAGAATAAAGCGACCGCCCAGACCCACCACAAATAACACAATCAGCAGTCTTTATCTCCTCTAAAAGCATAGCAAGCTCCCTACGTCTTATACTCATAACATTCTCTTGAATTTTATTAACAAACCCGATACTACTAACCTTGCTCTTGATGCCAACGCCACGCTCAAACAGCAGGTACACATAACTACGTATATTATCCTTACGCCTACAAAAACAAAAAAAACATCATATCTCAATGTCATTAACTTAACACTACAATGAACAGGAATTGGAATGCAACAGTTATATGGGCAGACCAGCGCTTTTTTGATGAACCCTGTTAAGAAAAAGTCATTCTGCTCCAGGTTTTCACGGGCAAGACAAGCTGTGATGGATACAATTTAAAGTAGCGTTCGTTGTAGTATTAAGTTAATGACATTGATATTTTTTGTTTATTAGTTATTTATAAAAAATTATTTCAAAAAAATAAACACAAAACACCGCTTAACACGTTAAAACAGCTTTGCAGTTAGAGCTTATCGCAGGGTATAGCTTATTTACATCATTAAAACTATATACACTACACAGGTACTCCTAATGGTTGTCATAATTGACGTAATTGAAAAGCCCAAGCTCAATGACCCAGTGCTAATTGAAGGTTTACCAGGCATTGGGTTTGTAGCTAATATTGCATCTTTACACTTAATAAAAGAGTTAAAGGCTAAATTATTTGCTAAAATAGTTACCTCAAGCTTTCAAGACTACGCGGTAACTACTCAAGACGGTATGACACATTCACCATTAAATGAGCTTTATTATGTCAAACAAGAAAACGGCAATAAGGACTTAATCATTTGGTATGGCAACACACAGGCCTTAACAACCGTTGGACAATATGAGCTATGCGGAAAAGTACTAAAGTTCGTACAAGACCTAGGCTGTAAATATGTTATCTCAATTGGAGGCTTTAAAAAAGATGAGGCACAACAGGTACCGGGTATCTATAGTACAGCAACAGATCTTGACACTATGAAAGCCGTTTTAGATCTTGATACTAAAGTTATGGTTGGAAACGTTTTCGGCATAGCAGGCATATGCATAGGTCTTGCTAAATTATATGACATGAAAGGCTTTTCATTACTTGTTGATACGCCAGGTATGAATCCTGATGTAAACGCGGCACGTTATGCCTTATTAACATTATCTAAATTTTTAAATTCCAAAATTAACCTTGACAATATTGAACAAACAGGTGAAGAGATTACACAGGTTCTTGAAATTTTTGGTTTAACTAAAAATGTTCCAGAAGAAAAGAAGAAAGAGGAACAGCAATTACGCTGGTTCATCTAATTCTTATTTTTGTTTTTGTTTGCCGTTTCACTTGTTAAGCTTTTGTTTCACTAACGAATAGGTCGTAAACTCTTTGCACTCTCTCGGCAGCTGGTCCAGAACCTTCAGTGATACCGTGATCAGTCAATTTTACTTTGTCCATTACCCAAATAAACCCTTGATCTTCATAGAGCTTAACCATTCTTGGGAATACTTTCTCTAGTCTCTGTGCAAGGGCTTTAAGGTCAAAAGATTTCTCTGCAGAAGAAAGCTGCGCAACAGTACAGCCGTTAAGTAATAAACGGTTTACTATGTTACCGCTTTCATCTTTTACGTCAGCTAACACTAAACTTAGGTTATCTGGGTTAATACCGATTAGAGTGCCTGTGAAACTTTTACCACTAAGAGTCATTACTGAAACAATTTTCTCGGCTAATGCTGCAATTTCTGTAAAATATTTTCTCTGCGCTACAGACACACGTTATATCTCCATTAACCTGTAAAAATGCATAACACATATTTATCTTTAAGCAACCATAAATGAACAAAGAAACATGTAAACGTACAAAATGGACGTTTGACAAAGTTTCAATATAAATGTTAAACAATTGTCCTGTCAATCAATCATTAATTAATCAGTTGCTCATTTGGAATGATAAAAATGGTTAACGCTGAAAACTCAGATAGCGCCAGTAGTAATGTAGATGAACAGAAAATTGCACGTTTGCCCTGTGGATGTATCTATAAGGATACTGGATGGATGTTAATGCGGATAAATGAATGTGGGTATCATCATAGAAGAAGGACAACGAAAAGACCCTATAGGCCGAAAGCAGAATGTGTTAGGCCATAGCAACAAAAATGTGAGCAGTAACGTAGGGAAAAAGCACTTACTTTTTAGAGGAGTATTTTTCAAGTATAACAACAGCAAAAATAGCCATGGACATTACGCTTAACAATAGTTTATGTTGTAGACAGCCATATTGTCTTTCGCGGTTCGACTATTTTTTTGTTTATTCAACTATTTTTTTGTCTCTTCATGAGGTATTTATTGTATTGTTTCTCTCAAAATAAAGTAAGTGCTTTTGCCCTAGCAGTAACGGCTGTTTTTAAGTATTTTGCATAAAAACATTTAACTTGCTGTAATTAAGCCTAGCGTTATGCATAATCAAACATTACCACGTAATGAGGAAAGGAAGCAAAAATTATCTGCTAAACGGTTTCTAAAAATTTTTCTTCAAGTAATAGTTATAGTTGTAATGTTTGCAATATTACTATGGTATATATCCTCGTCTCAAGCTGAGGATGGTCGATCACTTGCTGAAGTATTGCTTGATATCAAAATTGGATACTTGACACTTGCTTTTCTTATGTATTTTGGAATAAATATCTTATTTACAGTCCGTCTAAAGAGAGTGTTAGCTAAAGATAATATAAAAATGTCGTTGGGGAAAACATTGCTTGCCCAGTACGCAGGTATGCTAACAAGTGACTTTACACCAGGACGCTCAGGATACATGTTAACTCCTATGTATCTAAGAGATCAAAATGTGCCAACATCAAAAAGTCTCTCCACCATTTTAGGTATACAAACAATAGAATTTCTCATAAAAGTAGCAGGCGGCATCGGCGCAGTAATATATCTAGTTAAATTCGTTCCATCAACAACATGGAGTACAATATTTCCACAAACAATAGCAGGCATAAATATAGGCATAATAATCGCCGGTTTTGGTATAGGCTTAATGCTTCTTGGTGCCACGGTATTGGCACTTTTTACATGGTCAAAAAAAGCCATAAACATATTTTATAAAATTGCAAATATACGTTTCATAAAAAGATTTACAGGCGGTTTAATAGGTAAGCTTGAAGAATACAAAGATAGCGCACATAGCACTAAAAAAGCCATTCCAGAAATATTAGTTCTAACGCTAATATGCTGGTTCTTAAAAGGTTTTGAATGGTGGTTCTTAGGCTTAGCCTTTGGAATAAATGTGCCTTGGATAGCATTCTTCCTAATTCATCCGCTTGTAACGGCGCTTGCATTCATACCATTCATACCAGCAGGTTTAGGAGTGCAAGAGATAGGAATTACAGGTATACTAGGTTTACTAGGCGTTCCAGCAATTACAGCAGGGGCATTTGCCATAATTGCACGTATATTATTAATCGCTGAAGACCTAATAGGATTACCACAAATCGTAAAATCAACAAGTCTACTCTTTACGCGTAAAAAGTCACAAGATATAACAACAGACGCCACACAACAAGAATATGATGAACAGACTCAAATGATTAGATGAAGTTTTGTTCTAATTTTACGTATGAAAAGTAAAACTTAAACAATACAAACATCATCATTTCAATAGTAGGCGCATGCATTTGGATATTAGAACGCTTAATCTAAGAGAACAGTTTCCGCAAGATACAGCTAACTTTTTAATTCTAAATAGTGCAAATATCACATATTTTACAGGATTTGATGGTGCAGCAGCACTTTTAGTTCCCAAAGATGGAGAAAATATTTTGTATGTTTCAGAAACTAATTTTGAGCAGGCAAGGCATGAAGTGAAAAATGCGAAAGTTGAGAGGATAATTCGTGGAGAGAAATTGTTTCAAAAGATATGTCAAATAGTCGAAATTTCTGTAAGGGATAGATTAGCACTTGACTCTATAAGTGTTGAAAGTTGGAAAGTTTTAACTAAAATAGTTGGTAACGAGGATAGTCTGGTGATATCTGGTGATGTTATTAAGGGTCTTCGTGCTGTTAAGTCATCTGATGAGATTGAACGTATTCGTAAAGCTTGCATGATTGCTGATGTGGGTATAAACACTGCGTATGAGGTTATTGAGCCGGGTGTTAGTGAGCAGGAGGTAATGGCAGAAGTTGAGTATGCTATGCGTAAGCAGGGTTCAAGTGGAGCAGCTTTTGATACTATAGTTGTTTCGGGAGCGAATTGTGCATTTCCTCATGGTACACATAAAAGGCAGATTATAAAAGATGGCGATTTTGTAGTTATTGATCTTGGAGCAACAGTTGACTATTATAAATCAGATATAACACGTACAGTTGTTGCAGGTAAAATTAGTGGTAAACAGCAGGAAATTTATGACACCGTAAAAATTGCGCAAGACTTAGCTGTTAAGGCAATAAGTGCAGATGTAAGAGCTGTTGATGTAGATGCTGTTGCTAGAGCATTTATAGGTAGAGCAGGTTTTAGAGACTATTTTGTCCACAATTTAGGACACGGCGTAGGTTTAGACATCCATGAAATGCCAATGTTAAGTCCTGACAGCAAAGATACATTAAAAGAGGGAAACGTAGTTACAGTTGAACCGGGTATTTACATTACAGGGTTTGGTGGTGTTCGAATTGAAGACACTATACTTGTAACTAAAAATGGCGCAGAAAAACTGACAAACTCTGCATATACCCTTCAAGCGAATTAGTAAGAGCTAAATGTTCTGTTGTCTTTTCTTATTTGTGCAACAATATGATTAGACCAGCAATAATTATAGTAGATATGCTTAATGATTTTGTCACTGGAAAACTTAGGGCTGAACGTGCAACTAATGTAATTGCTCCACTACAACAATTAGTAGCTGCCGCTCGCAAATGTAGTGTACCAGTAATTTTTAGCAATGACGCACATTATCCGCAGGATTGCGAAATTACACAAAAATGGGATCAACATGCCATAAAAGGTACGCCTGGAGCTGAAGTTATTTCGGAACTTGCACCTGACTTAACTAAAGATTATATTGTAGAGAAACGTACCTACAGCGGCTTTTACGAAACAGGTCTTGACTCGCTACTACGAGATTTATACAAAGGCGAAGGCGCAAAAACCGTTATACTTGGCGGTTTACATACACACATGTGTGTAAGACACACAGCTGCAGACGCATTTTTCAGAGGCTACCATATAATTATTGCCAAAGAGGGCGTAGACGCATTCACAGAACAAGACCACAAACAAGGACTAGAATACCTAGAAAAAGTATATGGCGCAAAAATTTTAACAATAGAAGAAATCAGTAAAACCTTCAAACACTAAAAACACAGTAGGTATACATACAAGACCCGATTGGATGTTTCCTCGTTCAGTCAGGTGTGTAAGTAAGGGAATATAAGGTAGAGATGTATCAAGGTAATTAATCTAACAAGCAGAGTTACTCTTTTAGTGCTATTGAAGAACGCTATATACCAGTAAAATACGCCCACTAAATATAGCAACTTAACTTTTTATTGTTTATGCCCGCAGTGTTTGACCCAAGCGGCAATTAGCTCTGGCGAAACATCTGACAAAATAGAATG
>WRGM01000162.1 GCA_009787175.1 Candidatus Bathycorpusculum fermentans
ATTCATTCATTCATTCATTCATTCATTCATTCATTCATTCATTCATTCATTCATTCATTCATTCATTCATTCATTCATTCATTCATTCAACATTAATAATAATGGCATGTCATGTTATTTTAGTCCTAAGGGGCTAGTGTCAAGCCCAGAAAAATATTGATTAAGACGAGTCTGATCAGCACGATTAACCAACCCATCACCATTAACATCAGCATTCACCACAACAAACACCACACCAGCAGACAATGTACCCGAAAAATACTGATTAAACACAGTCTGATCAAGACGATTCACAACCCCATCCCCATTCACATCACCATAAACAACCACAACCGCTTGCTCAAACGCATCACTCATATCATAAAGCGCATTTTCACCATTCAAATAACGCTCATACGCCACAAGCGCATACGCAGCCTGCTCAGTAGCCATCTGGTCGTAACCAGAAGACAAAACATGCTGAAAACCACCATCAGGCAAAGCATACCTAAACAACCCATCCAAAACACCAACCCTACCAACAACAGTATCTCCACCCAACGCAGATAATGCCACTAGAACCTGCACAGTACTCTCAGAATTCTGCGTACCAAAACTACCAAAATCACCATCATCATCATTCTGCACACCAGATATCCAAAGCAAAGCATCATCAACCACAACCCTAACCGCACCATCCGCAGCATAATAAGGAGCCAAAGCCTGCAACGCCATAGCAACATAATCAACATCAAACCCACCACCACTAAAATCACTATTCAAAAGTTCAGCAACAAGCGCCTCACGCACACCAGCAGTAACCACATAAGGTTTTGAATCAAGAGCAATCAACGCAAAAGTCACACTATTAATACCCTGCGACTTCACCCAAGAAACATCCGTAAGCGGTGATACAAAATCATAACCCTTATAATTTGACGCATCAAACCCAAGAGAGGTTAATGCAAGAATTACACGCTGATTCTCAGTCGGCTTATTCGAATCAAGCCGCACCGCACCAGTCGGCTTCCCACTCAAAACAGCATCAAGATTTGCCAAATACGCGTTTTTAACAGTATCAGTCAACTGTCCGCTGCGGGCAAGTGCAATAACTGCCCACTCACCACCAACAGAAGCAACCAATGGGTTTGTTGTTTGTCCAACTTTGGCAAGCACCAAATCATGCACAACATTGAAATCCGAAGCGGTGAAAGAGTTCTTTGAATTCGCAAACACCACAATAGCATCCTTCAACACTACTACGGCATTATCAACCGCACTTTGAGTCGCACTAACATTACTTCTCACCGCTGACGCAGTATTAACTGCTAAGGTGAACGTGTCGTATGCTGTCTGCGGATACTTACCTTTACCATCACCAATTATGTTTGTGGCGGCGTTTTTGAGCATATTTGCCTCAGATATCACGTTACTTAGTGCGCCCTTGTTTGCCTCAACCTGCCCACCAACATTCAACAAAGCATAGGCAGCATTCACTTCTGCCTGAAGTGGATTGAGCTTTTGTAAAACAGACAATGCATAACCCAAATTAGAATCTGATGAACCCGCAGCCGTAAGTTGCGCATATTTTCTTAGTAGCAAAGTTTTATCAGCAAAAGTTGAAGTTACACCCCAAGAACCACCAAGATCCTCACCAAGCCCCTCACAAGAATACTGCCAACGAACCACATCACCATCCGCCAATGACCAGTCAGCCGAACCCGAAGCTGGGAAATAATGGTTCACAGAATACATCTAACCAGAAGACATCCCATGGTCAAATTCACTCAAATAATTTCCAATTTCGTTATCCCAAACACCACTAAGATAAAAACCAGAATCAAGAGACCCTGTATTTGTAAACTTGAGACCATTACTTTTCAGCAACTCACCAGTTGCACGAGCAACACTCCAATTTCTATCAATAACAAACTCTTGTGGTTCCACCAAATAGAACCCACCACCATTCTTTTCTTGAGCAGTCAACTTTTCCACAGACATATACACTGTAATCGGATCAACACTCTCCAGTTTCTGTGGTGCAACAGCATAAGTCTGTTCAACCCTCATTAGCGTTCCTTCCACATCCTGCATCGTTACCTTGAGCTTCACCGACTGCACATTGGGCATCTCACGAATATAAAAGCGTAAGTATAGTACAGCATCTGTCCAGCCAGAGCCAGCATAACTTGTACCAGAAAATACGGCAACGGTTGCATCACCAAAATACAATTCATACAAAATCTGTGTCCCTGACAAAGTACCATCTATAGTTAAAATTGGTAGAAATAAATCCGCACATTCCCCAACATAAGTCAGTTCTGAACGGTAGTAACCAGACCAAGCCTCAGTGTTAAACATAATGCTTGTAAGAGAGTAGGCATCATAACTTGGAGATCCCACAGCCGGGCGTAAATACGCCTCGTGGGCATACTTTGTGATTACTGTCGGGCGGAAATATACACGATATGTCGCATCTTCCGTGATCGACACTACGGCTGTCGCAACTGGGGTTTTAGTATCGCGTACAAACTCACCTTGCGTTGAATCACCCGCATATTCCCAATAATCAAAAGCATATCCAAGGTTCGGCATTGCAACGAGTTCATACCTTGATAAAGCACCTATATTCTCTAAAAACTTAACATCTAAAGAACCATAACCAGCATAATCGCCAGATAGTGTAACCAAGAAAAGAGGCTCAACATTACCCGTACTCCATATGAAATCCACAGTTATATCAGTTATTGGATCCAATCCCCTATAGAGAAAACCAACCGCTCCCGCTGTGTTCGGAAATATATTTGCATACAAAATAAAGTCTCTTCCAGTAAGTCCTAACCCTTGCTCTAACAGGTCTGTATATACTATGCCAGATGGAATTCCGTTCGGCATATAATATTCAAAAATCTTGCCATCATGCCCAACAACTATCTTAATTAGAGTATACCCCTTCTCAAGATAACTTGTACCATCAGGAACAGATTTAGGATAATACTGCTCAAGATAATAAGGGTTATATCCGCTACTTGTACCCAAATTTATTGAATTCTGACTATCTAAACTAATACCACCTTCATGCAAAACAAGATCGTCACCCAAATCAATGTTATGAGTTACAATTAACTTCTTTCCCGTGTCTACCGCCGAAACAAACATTGACGTTACGGGCATAAAAGAGATAACAAACACAACCATCAGCAAAACAGCCAACAGTTGTGAATCAAATAGATTAAAGTGGGAAAATGGTCCAATTTTTTTGGATAAATGTGTAAATAGTTTCATAATACTCAATTCCTCAGTCTTCGGCACACCGCGCCAAAAGCGTAGTGCATTATAGAGCATTTTTATATTTTTATTAAATTGTTTGCTCATTTTCTTTTCCCTTTATAGGGATGGAGCATCCAACCAATATATTTAAACTTTAGCTTAACTTAAATTAATCACTAGTTGAATAAATTTACTATACAAAACAAGCCACAAAAACACACACGCACCAACACAGAACAGAACCAAAGTTCATGAAGTTAACTTCCATTGAAGTGCCAGAACAAAAGCGCCTTCGGCGCAAACTAATTAGCCACTACCAATAATCATCATCCTCACCACCACTCCAAACCCCATAAACCAAACCACCCCCACCACCAAACCTATCATTACAGTTGTAAACGTAGTTTGTTCCAGTGGTGCCACATCGCAGTAATTTGATGGCTTCTTCTCCAACACATCCAATGTTTAACAGTTTTCAAAGTTTAAGTAAACCGTGTGTAAAACCAAAAAAATATGCGCACATCACCCTTACTCAAACATGCAAACCACGCTTTCTTTTAAACCCCGCCAAACTACCACAAAAAGAAGAGGGCCCATACTGCACAACAGTTTTAGCACCCAAATCTCATAAAACGAGTTTTCATTGAAGTACGATGAAAAAACCTTTTTGACCATGTTTTTTCATAGGAGACTGCCCCATCGGCCGCTGGGCCGATGCTGGAAGAACCACGAAAACCCAAAATGTTTTCATGGAAAATTCGTTAACAACAAGAAAATGGTTGAAAATCATGAAGAATTAGATAAATCAGTCCTATCTAGTACATATTGGCATGAAAACTGCCGAACAAACCTGATAGAGCCACAAGCAAATCAGTCAAACAGATTTTCGGAGGTCCCCATAATATAGTTCATTTCGTCGTCTGTTTCCGAAAGGCTTATATTTTTTTTTATTATAAGCACCTTTAAGGTTCGAAGTAAAATGGTAAATCTTCACGTTAATTCGGGAAAATTGCAGAAAGGTAACTTCGAATACTGCTTTTATTATCGTTTCTTTAATTAGCCCAGAACTAAAAAAAGAGGAATGTTCTGGGCGCGTAAATTGGTGAGATTATGGAAAATACAAAATCTGGCAAAAAAATTGTGGTTAAATTTGGCGGTTCAAGCCTTGCTGATCATGAAAAACTACTGAAAGCTGTTATGGCTATTGTTTCAGAAGTTAAACGGGGAACTAGAATTGCAGTTGTTGTTTCAGCTATGGGCAAAACCACTGATGTACTTTTGTCTACAGCTAAAAATGCTTCAAATGGGAAATTAGCTAAACATGAATTAGATGACATACTTGCTATGGGAGAACGTACAAGTATACGTGTTTTCGCAGCGGCACTGCGTAATAATGGTGTTGATGCCTGCTACTTTGACCCTGTGGAGGATAAGTGGCCGATAATTACAGATGATACTTTCCAGAATGCAAACCCAAACGTTAAGGAATGCATTAAAAACATTAAGAGTAATGTTCTGTCGCTTATAGAGAAGGGCACAGTACCTGTAATTGCAGGTTTCGTGGGTAAAACAAAAGAGGGTAAAATTACCACGTTGGGCAGAGGCGGAAGTGACACTACAGCGTTTATTATAGGTGAGGGTATAGATGCGGATCAGATTATACTTGTCACTGATGCTGAGGGTATAATGTCAAGTGACCCTAAAATTATCCAGAATCCAAAACTTTTGCCGGAGATAAATGTTAACACTCTTGTAGGGTTAGCTGATTCAGGAGCTAAATTCATTCATAGTAAAGCGCTTAAGTATAAACCGAAAAACGTTGATGTGAAAGTTATGAGTAATAAACATGACGATTTAAGCAAGTCAGGCACTATAATAAAGGACGCATTAGCATGGGAACTTGATGCTGAAATAGCCAGCGCAATACCTGTGGCTGAAATAACAGTTATAGGAAAAGGAATTTCAAACAATATAGAAATTATAACTGAAATGTTTGAAAAAGTTAGGCAGCACACTACGCTGCTTGGCATGTCGATGAATACAAATTCAATAATATTTTACATAAATCAAGAAAGCAGCATAATTGAGCTCTTCAACCAAATACATCAGATTACAGTAGATAATAAAGAAACAATCGCTATGGCTGTTAAAAAGGACTTAGCGTTTATTCAAACTAGTGGTGTAGGTCTTGAGGAAACTCATGGTATCATCGGAAAGATAAGTGAAGATTTAAGGCAGGCAGGCATCAACATTTCGGGTATATTGACTATTACGTCGAGTATTCTACTATTTGTAGATTGGAGCGAGAGGGAAAAAGCGCTAAACCTAATTAGAGCATCATTGAAAACACGCTAGGAGATGGGATATGTGAATCAGGGTAAAAATAGGCGAATGAAGAGAATATTTCAACAGGATAATCGTACAATAATTGTCCCCATGGATCACGGCGTAACAATTGGTCCAATACAGGGCATCACTAACATGCAACAGACAATTAATCAGCTTGTTAAAGGCGGTGTTGACGCAGTTCTCGTCCATAAAGGCATAGTAAAAACGGTTGACACTATAGATACAGGATTAATAGTGATGCTTAGCGGCATGTCAAATCTTAATCCAAACATAAACAACAAGGTTCAAGTCTGCAGCGTAAAGGAAGCTACACGCATAGGCGCAGACGCAGTTGCCGTACACGTAAACGTAGGCGCTCAAGACGAGGATAAAATGTTAGCTAATCTTGGAAAAGTAGCCGAAGAATGCGAAAGCTTCGGTTTACCACTTCTCGCTATGATGTACCCGCGAGGACCAAAAATCACAAATGAACACGCTCCAGAAGTAGTAGCTCACGCCGCTCGAATAGGCGCTGAGTTAGGCGTAGATATAATCAAAACCAATTACACAGGAACGGTAGAATCATTTAAACAAGTTACAGAAAGCTGCCCAGTCCCAATTCTTATAGCAGGCGGACCAAAATGCAAAAACACAGAAGAACTGTTACAGACCACAAATGATGCACTTAAAGCAGGAGCAGCAGGACTTTCAATAGGACGCAACGTATTCCAATGCGATAACCAAGCCTTAATTGTAAAAGCACTCTCAGCAATTGTACATAAAAACGCGTCCATAGAGCAGGCACAAAAAATTCTTGGTGAAAAAACTTGAAAGAACTCTGGATAGAAACCAGCAAAAACAGCACAGAGTCAACGGATCTTATAGAACAATATTGCGATGCCACCATTGAAGGTGACACAGCCATTTTTTTAGCAACAAAACAGCAACATAGCATATTATCACCGTCAACTGAAAATTTTGAAAAAACAAACGTTCAAAACAAAATTCTAAAAATCTGCATCTCTGACAAGCTAACAGAAAACCTAATTGTCAAAGCTGCCGAAAAAGGTGCAAGTTATCTGATAATTAGCACCACAAACTGGCGTATTATACCATTAGAAAATCTTATTGCACGAATTAGAGGTAAAAGTAAGCTAATCGCAGAAGTAACCACTGCTGAAGAGGCGAAAATTGCACTTGAAACCTTAGAATTAGGCACTGACGGAGTCCTGCTAAAACCCTCTCAACCCGAAGAAATAATGAAAACCATCACAATTGTCAAACCTGAAGCTTTAAAGCTTGAAATGGTTGCTGCAAATGTTGTTGCTACTAAACCGATTGGTAATGGTGCACGGGTATGTGTTGATACTTGTGATTTGATGACGCCAAATGAGGGTATGCTTGTTGGTAGTCAGAGCGCAGGGCTATTTTTAGTAGAAGCGGAGGTTAATGAGAATCCATATGTTGCGTCGCGGCCATTTAGGGTTAATGCAGGCTCTTTATCTATGTATACTTTGGGTAATTTGCAGACTACGCGGTATCTTCAGGAGTTTAAGGCTGGTGATGAGGTGGTAATTGCTAATAGGGATGGGAAAACGCGTAGGGCAAATGTAGGTAGGATAAAGATTGAAGTTAGGCCGTTAATACTTGTTGAGGCTCAAGTTGAAAATAAGTTAATTAAGACTATTTTGCAGAATGCCGAGACTATTCGTGTAGTTACTCCTAAAGGGTCTAAGCCGGTCACTGAGCTTAAGCAAGGTGATGAGGTAATAGTTCATCTTGCAGCGAAGGGCGGTAGGCATTTTGGTACAAGTGTGCCTGATGAAACAGTGATTGAAAAATGACGTCAAATATTTGTGTTTCAATAAAACCAAAAAATATTCAAGAAGCATTAATTCTAATTGAGAAGGCTGAAGGTGTTAAAGCAGATTTTATTGAAGTTCGTCTGGATGATTTAGGAGAAGGGGAAGCGAAGCTTGGTGATTTATCGGCTTCAACGAGAATTCCGCTTATTGCTACAAACAAGTTATTAAATGAAAATGGTAGTTATATGGGAACGTCATTGCAGCGTTGGCAGACTCTGTTGGATGCTGCAAATAGTGGCTTTCAATATGTTGATTTAGAGCTATCAACTGTAGAGTTGGAAAAGCAGATTATCCATTTGAAAGAGTTGGGTGTTAAGAGTATTGTTTCTTTCCACAAGTTTGATGGCTCATTTAGCAGTAGAGAGATGTGTGACATTTTAGATAGGGAAATTGGTAGCGGTGCAGATGTTTGTAAAATTGTTGGTACCGCAAAACAGGTTCAAGATAATTTTGTTGTGCTTGATTTTGTTTCAGAAAATGCGGCTAGAACTCGTCTGGTTTGTTTCTGTATGGGTAAATATGGCAGGATTTCGCGTTTGCTTTCGCCTGTTTTTGGCGCGTTTTTCACTTTTGCCGCTTTAGAGCAGGGTAGTGAGACTGCGCCTGGACAAATAAGCATAAATGAAATGAGAGCGGTCTACTCTTTATTGAGGCAATGACTGTGACTATTTCAGGGAGAACAGGTATTTATGCAGTTATTGGTGATCCAATAGAGCACTCGTTAAGTCCTATAATGCAAAATGCCGCATTTAACGCGTTAAATATGAAATGTATTTATACAGCTTTTAGGGTAAAGTCTTCAGATGTTACTAACGCTTTGGCAGGTATGCGGGCTTTAGGTGTTTTAGGTTTGAATGTTACCATGCCTCATAAAGAAGCGGTAATAGCACACTTAGATTGGATAGAGGAAACTGCAAAGTTTCTAAATTCAGTAAATACCATACAGCTTAAAGATGAAAAACTGTTAGGGTATAGTACTGATGGTATAGGAGCGCTTATGGCGCTTAGAGAAAATAGAGCAGATCCACAGGGTAAAAGAGTATTAATACTTGGAGCAGGTGGAGCAGCACGAGCCATGGCATATGCGCTAATTAAGGAAGCAGATGAAATAGCTATTCTCAACCGCACTGTTTTAGAAGCAGAAAAATTATCAGAGACATTAAAAAGTAAATTTAACAAAAAAATCATCACAGGATCACTCTCACCAGAAAGTATTAGAGAAAAAATCAAAGACACAGACATCCTCCTAAATGCAACATCTGTTGGAATGAAACCTAACATAAATCAAAGCTTAATTACACCAGATAATCTGAAAGCTGACTTGACAGTTATGGATCTAATTTACAATCCACTTGAGACACAACTTGTCAAATATTCCAAGGCAGCTGGTGCCAGAGTAATAAGTGGTATAGAGATGTTAATTTATCAAGGTGCGGCAGCGTTTGAAATTTGGACAGGGCAGCAAGCTCCAGTGCAGGTTATGAGAAAAGCAATTTTGGAACAAAAATGTTGGAGTGTAGGGTATGAGAGAAGAGGCATCAGCGTTAGCTCATGGCGCAGCAACAATTGTTAATGCTATAGCTACTAAGAAGGGAGCAGCATTTGGTGTTGACCTCCATACTAAGGCGCAGGTAAAATTAACTGATGAGCCGCAGGTTATTGAGACTGAAATTATGTCTGATACTGCAGAGAGTCCTATTTTAAGTCAAAAAACCGTTACAGCTGTTCTTAAACGTTTTAATTTAGAAAAAGAGTTCGGCGCGAAAGTTAAAACATGGAGTAACATACCTATCGCTAGAGGTTTAAAGAGCAGCAGTGTAGCAGCTAACGCGGTAGTTCTTGCAACATTGAGCACGTTAGGTAAATCTCTTGAGGACTTGGAAATTGTAAAGTTAGGTGTTTTGTCAGCTCTTGAAGCAAAAGTTACCATTACAGGCGCATTTGATGATGCCTGCGCATCATATTTTGGCGGATTAGTAGTAACTGATAATTTAAACTGTAAACTGGTAAAACAAGAAGCATTAAATGATGATGAATACATTATTCTGTTTCAAATTCCACCCAAAAAAATGTACACCGTAAACACAGATACCAGCAAACTCTCAACAATTAAACCACAAATTGAAAAAGCATACAACATGGCTATAGATGGGCTTTACTGGGAAGCGTTAACATTAAATGGACAAAGCTATTCAACAGCACTTGGACTTAATACTAAAATAGCCACAGCCGCTTTATCAGCGGGAGCGAGAGCAGCGGGTTTGTGTGGTAAGGGGCCTACGACTACGGCGGTTGTATCTAAGGATTATGTTGAACAGGTGAGAGCGGTTTGGCAGGGTTTTGAGGGTGAAGTTATACAGGCTAGTTTGAATCATGAAAAGGCTAAGGTATTTGCGTAATGGTTGATGTAACGGTTAAATCTGTAAATAAGTTGCATGGTGTTTTAGCTGCGCCGGCGTCAAAGTCTTACTCGCAGCGTATGCTTATAGCAGCTGCGCTCTCTAAGGGATCTGGACGGGTTGTAAATCCGCTTTTGTCAGAGGACACTTTGGCGACTCTTCGAGCGATTACAGCGTTAGGTATTCAAATACAGAAATATGAGGATCATTGGACAGTTAAAGGTACAGGGGAATTGAAAGCATCTGCGGGTTTGATAGATGTAGGTGAATCGGGAGCAACTTTGCGGTTTATAATTCCCATAGCTGCTTTAGCGTTGGGACGTTCAACATTTCTGTTATCCTCCTCTCTTGAGCGCAGACCAATTGAACCATTGTTGTCAAGTCTTAAAATGCTCAATGTAGAGGCTTACTCTAAACAGGTAAATGGACATCAGACCATTATAGTTGAAGGAAAAAAAGAGATAGCTGGTGGAAGAACATGCATCTCAGGGGATGTTAGTAGTCAATTTATAAGTGGTTTAATGTTTGCCTGTCCAATGGCTAAGACAGATACGGAAATACAAGTTACAACACCATTAGAATCTATAGATTATGTTAAAATGACACAAGAAGTCCTAGCCATGCATCAGATTGAGGTGCAGATAAGTGAGGATTATCGGCGTATTTATATTCCAAGTAAGCAAATTTTCAGGCAGGTTGACAGTAAAGTGCCAGGAGACTTTTCCTCAGCAGCCTTTCTCTTAGCCGCAGCAGCTATTACTAATTCGAGTGTGACAATTGAGAATCTAAATTATAAGTCAATGCAAGGTGATAGGGCAATTTTAGATGTTTTGGAGCAGATGGGAGTTATCGAAAAAATCTGCGATGACAGTATAAAGGTTCAGGGTGTAGACGGCGTTTTGAAAGCGGTGGATATTGATGCGAAAAATATTCCTGATCTTATCCCAATATGTACAGTATTAGCCTGTTATGCAAATGGGCAATCAAAAATTTTTAACGCTCAACGTTTAAAGTTTAAAGAATCTGACAGATTAGCGGCTATCTATGAAGAGTTAACAAAAATGGGTGCTTCAATAGACATAGACGAGTCAAGTTTGACCATTAAAGGTCCCTGCAAACTGGAGGGGGCAGCTATAAATTCGCACAATGATCACCGAATCGCCATGGCCTGCGCCGTTGCGGCTCTGAGGGCAAAGGGGGAAACTATTGTTAAAAATGCTGACTGTGTCAGAAAGTCTTATCCATCCTTCTTTAATGATTTATCAAGTATAGGAGCTGAAATAAGTGACGGGGAACTCGTTAGGTAGAGAATTTAGTATAACCACATTTGGAGAAAGCCACGGTAAAAATGTTGGCGTACTAATTGATGGCTGTCCAGCTGGGCTGCCGCTTTTAGAAGAGGATTTCCAAAAGGAGCTTGATCGGAGAATTCCAGCGCAACATGATATTGTCTCGGCTCGTGTGGAGAAAGACTGCGCAAAAATTTTAAGTGGTGTATTTAACGGTAAAACCACAGGTGCCCCCATCACAGTTATGGTGGAGAATAGAGAAACACGAAGCAGTGATTATGATCAGATAAAAGATTTGCCACGTCCGGGTCATTCTGATTTTTCAGCTCATGTGCGTTATGGTGGTTTTAATGATTATCGTGGTGGTGGAAGATTTTCAGGTCGCGTTACAGTGGCGCTTATATTAGCAGGGGTAATTGCTAAAAAGCTTTTGAGTCGATATAGCATTGACGTTTTAGCCTATACTGTTTCAATAGGTAAAATTAGGTCTGATGAAAAATTGGGTTTTGTTCAAACGCGTAAAAATCGTGATAGTGCGGCTACTCGGTGTCCTGATCTAGTTTGTGCTAAGAAAATGGATGAGGCTATTATTGCGGCTAAAAACGTGGGGGATAGTGTAGGTGGGATTATTGAGTGCATTACGTTAAATATGCCTACAGGTATAGGAGAGCCATTATTTGATGCATTAGATGCTGATTTAGCTAAGGCGTTATTTGGGATTTCTGCGGTGAAAGGGGTAGAGTTTGGTGCAGGGTTTGCTGCGGCTGAAATGTTGGGTTCTCAGAATAATGATGAGTTTATAGTGGAAAATGGTAAAGTTGAGTCTGTTACAAATAATGCGGGGGGCATATTGGGTGGTTTAAGCAGTGGTATGCCTATAGTGCTTAGAGTGGTAATTAAGCCGACCTCATCTATTAGTAGAGAGCAGAAAACTGTTAGGCTTTCAACTATGGGAAATGCAACGTTGAGTGTGACAGGTAGACATGATCCATGTATTGTTCCTAAAGCGGTGCCAGTGGTGGAAGCGGTTGTAGCAGTAACTTTGGTGGATCATCTTATGCGTGCAGGATATATTCCTAAAGTTTTAGAAGAGAAAAATGAGGAGAAGAGGTAAAGTGGAAGATCTTCAGATATTGCGTGGTCGTATAGATGTAATTGATAATCAGATTTTGAAGGCGTTAGGTGAGCGTGTTGCTATTTGTCGAAAAATTGGTGAATATAAAAAACAGCATGGTTTACCTGTAGAGGATAAGGTTAGGGAAGGTAAAGTTTACAGTAAGGTTAGAGAAAAGGCGGTTGAATTTCAATTAGACCCTGCTCGAATTGAAACACTTTACCACGAAATAGTTAATATATGCAGTGACATTCAAAAATAGAAGAAATATTTAACGGAGATATTCTTATGCTATATGAAATAAATGAGAAAGCACTTAAATTAGAAAGTGAAGGAAAAAAAATAATACGCTTAAACCTTGGCGACCCCGACATGGCTACGCCGTCTGAAATTGTAGAAGCATCATATGCTGCTATGAAGGCAGGTAAGACAAAGTATTCCTCTTCATATGGTGAGCTTAAACTTCGCCAAAAAATCGCTGAAGTACACGGTGTTAAAGCAGAAAATGTAGTTATAACACCGGGCTCAAAATGGGCTATTTTTAGCACAATGTTTCTAACTATGAAAAACGGCGGCAACGTAATCATACCCACACCCTATTGGACCGCTTATGATTTAATTGCTAAAAGTATAGGCGCTCAAACAAAGCTGCTTAAAACAGAAATGGAAACAGGCTGGAAAGTTGACTTAGGCAAGCTTGAGAGCCTAATTGATAACGAAACAAAAATGATTATTCTAAATAATCCAAGTAATCCAACAAGCAAAGTTATTGATGATAAAACACTTGACGGAATTGTTGAAATCGCAAACAAGAGAGGCATAATTGTACTCTCCGATGAGGTTTACGGCGCAATTTCATTTAGCAAAACCAAGAGCATCCTTGACTATGGCACAGACACTAAGCACATTCTCTCCAACGGCTTTAGCAAAACCTTCACTATGACAGGCTGGCGCATAGGCTATATAGTAGCAAACAAAATGTTCATAGACCAAGTAACTAAACTAAACCAGATAACATTCAACAACGTACCAGTCTTCATCCAAGAAGCCGCAATGAAAGGCTTAGAGCTTCATAAACAAATAGCAGAGAACATTAAGGCCAAATACAAACAACGCGCAGACCTTGCAAACAAAAAATTAAGCGCCGCAGGCTTTAAATTTACACAACCAGAGGCACCATTCTACGTATTTCCTAAACGCGACGGCTTAGATGGAGAAAAATTCACCCTCAACCTACTTGACAGTGGCGTAGCAGTAGCACCAGGCACAAGCTTTGGCGATTACAGAGAACATTTCCGCATAAGCCTAACCGCTCCAGACAATGAAATAGAAACAGGTCTAGACAAAATCTGCGAGGTAACACAATAAATGAGAATAGCCATTCTCGGCGCAGGCAAAATGGGAATATGGCTCGCTAAATTCTGCAAAAACAAAAACATAACGGTAATCCTTGCAGGTCGCAGCACCGAGAAACTGGCTAAACTCAAAAACGAGTTACAAATTGAAACAACCACGGATTTTCAGGAAGCAGTAAAAAACACGGATATAGTTCTCGTTTGCACATCCATATCTTCCTTTGAAGACATAATCAAAAAAATCGCGCCAGCCACACAGGATAAACAGGTAATAATGGATATTTGCTCTATCAAAGAACACCCCGTAAACATTATGCATCAATACATCAAAAACGCAACTATATTAGGCACCCACCCAGTCTTCGGTCCCGGAAGCAATGGCATAAATCATAAAGCGTGCGTATTAACACCTACTAATTCACAAGAAGAAAACATAGCAGAACAATACAGACAATGGCTTGAAAAAGAAGGAGCCAACGTCTTTATAATGACACCACAAAAACATGACGAACTAATGTCCATAATTTTAGGACTACCACACTTCATCGGACTAATTACATGCGAAACACTACTCGCACAAGAAAACTTTACAAAATCCAAAAAACTTGCCGGCACCACATACCGCATGCTCTTCACCCTAGCAGAAGCCACAGCACAAGAAACACCTGACCTCTACGCTAATGTACAAACTAAATTATCAACTTTGGGCAACATGGAAGAAAAATTCATCCAAAACGCCCAAACATTACTTGACTTAATAAAAAACAAAGACAACACCGAGATCATGGCAAGAATAGAACGACTACGAACAAAACTAGCCAAAATTGATAACGACAACAACAAGAGCTATGAAACAATGTACAAAATGCTACAATCAGCCGAAGAGTAAAACTAATTTATACTACTATTCCATGTATGAATACATTGGTGTATATCAAAATGTCTAATTACCTCTTAACCTACAATAGCGGATGGTAGCTTATGGAAAACTGTGCTAAATGTGGGAAAGAGCTCTTGTGGAACGAAAGTAAACTGGTTTTCTGGAACAAACAATTAAAGAAGGGTTACATTAGGTGGATGGCTTTTGGTGCGCCCTATTTTGGTAAAGAGAGGAAAATTCCGAAATATGAAGGAAAAAAGCTATGTCAAGACTGCGCTATTGAAGTTTTTGAAGAGGCTATGGCTCAAGCTCCTGCTATACCAATTGAAGGAGAAGATTTCGCGGCTCTGAGAAGAACTATGGTAGAGAGCGGTATAGTAATGTCAGCGTTTAACTGTCCAAAATGTGACAAGATGAATGATATACCTGAAGCAGGTAAACTATTAATCTGTAGCCATTGCGGTAATCCTATAAAACCAAAAGACATATACGAAAAAATTAAAGAGCTAACGAAATAGCTCCTGAATTATATGACTCTTGGATAAGAGCCTAAAATTTTTACAAATGTCGCATATTTTTCTAATGCTTGCAGTGCTTCGGCGCATCGTTTTTCTGTTCTGTGACCTTCGAAGTCGAGGTAAAAGTTGTATTGCCATGCAGTTGTTTTTGTTGGGCGTGACTCTATACGTGTGAGGTTAATGTTTCTTGTTGCAAATTCTCCAAGTACATTATAGAGTGAGCCTGAAGCGTGTTTGGCTGAGAATATAACACTTGTTTTATCGTCTCCTGTTGGGGCGGTATCTTCATGTGATAGGACTAGAAATCGGGTGTAATTATATAGATTATCAGCTATGTCGCGTGCAACGATTTTCATGTTGTAAATGTCGGCGGCTTTTTCGCTGGCGATTGCTGCGGCGCTGAAGAGTTGTTTTCCTTTGATTATTTTAACGCTGCCAGCGGTGTCATATGCTGGTATTGTTTCCCATTTGTGTTTTTCTAGATATTTTCGGCATTGACCTATTGCTTGAGGATGGGAGTATACCGTTTGTATGTCTTCGAATTTTGTTTGTGGATTTGTTATTAGAACATGTGCGAGTTTAATTGCTACTTCTCCGCATACTTTAAGGTTATAATTTATGAAATGGTCATAGTTTTGATTTACGCTGCCTTCGATAGAGTTTTCAATAGGTACGACACCGTTAGGTACTTCATTGTTTTTTACGGATTCGAAAACATCTCGGAAGTCTTTGCAGGGTACGGGTTCAGTTTTGTTGCCGAAAAATTTGTAGACCGCCATTTCGCCATAAGCGCCAGTTTCTCCTTGATATGTTACTTTCATTGTTTTCTACCTTGATTGCGGCTTTTTAGTAAATACTTATTTATGCCATTTATCATCGCTTCAACGGATGCCATGACAATGTCTTCACGTGTGGCACGGGCGCTAACTATGTTGCCTTTTTCGTCTTCAATTTTAATGATTACTTCAGCTACAGCATTAGAGCCACCGGTAATTGCTTCAAGGCGGTATTCGCTTAGCTTGATTTTTTCTATATTACCGGTTAATTTTTGAATTGCCTTTAACACGGCGTCAACAGGACCTACACCGGTTTCTGCTCCTACATACTCTTTACCATCTATTGCTAAACGTATAGAAGCCGTTGGGATAGCCTTAAGGCCGGTAACGACGGTCATGTCGCATAAGTCAACTATTTTTTCCTCGCCAAAAACTTGACCCATAACTGCCGAGGTTATTGCGATTAAATCGGCGTCTGTTACTGATTTACCTTTATCACCAAGTGCTTTAACACGTTGAAGAATCTCCGTTAACTGCAGGTCATTTGGATGGATACCAATTTCATTTAACTCTGCCTGAACACCACGTGTTCCGGCCAGTTTACCGGCAACTAATTTTCGAGTTCTACCAACTAGTTCAGGACTAATTGGCTCAAATGTTAACGGCTGCTCAGTTACACCGCGGGTATGAATACCTGATTCATGCGCAAAAGCATTTTCACCCACAATAGCCTTGTTAACTTGTACAGAAACACCGCTTAGAGAGGAGACTATGCGGCTGGTGCTGTATAATAGTCGCGTGTTTATGTTTGTCTTATAATTATAAACTACATGCAATGTCGTAGCTACTTCTTCTAACGCGGCATTGCCCGCGCGCTCACCTAATCCGTTTACGGCCACATGAATCTGGTCTGCGCCTGCTTCAACTGCTGCAAGACTATTAGCAACTGCTAAGCCAAAGTCATTATGACAGTGAACACTTATTGGAATTTTAATAAAAGATTTCAGATCCTTAAATAATTCAAATGTTGTCTTAGGAATCATGCATCCAACAGTGTCAGGGATGTTTAGGCTGTCCATGCCTGCATCTTGAGCCGCTGTACAAATTTTATGCAAAAAAGCTGCCTCCGTACGTGTGGCGTCCATGGGGGAGAATTCACATTTTACACCATGATCCTTTATGTACTGTATAGATTCAACAGTAGATACTAAAACTTGTTCAGGAGTCATATTTACCGCATGTTTCATCTGTACATGTGAGGATGGAATGAATGTATGTATAAGGTCTACATCGCAGTCTAGAGCGGTATCTATATCTTTTTTTGTACATCTAGATAATGCACATATTTGTGAGTTTAAACCCAGTTCTTTAATAGCTTTGACAACTTTACGTTCGCCCTCAGAGCTACTGGGAAACCCTGCCTCAATAACGTCAACACCAAGCTTGTCTAACTGCTGAGCAATTTCAATTTTATCCTCCAAAGTTAGGGAAACACCTGGAGTTTGCTCTCCATCACGCAATGTAGTATCAAAGATTTTGATAAATCTAGGATGTTGAGTCATAGTTTTCACAACCTTAAATTTTTATAACCGCAGCAATGGCTTGAGCCATTTGCAGTGTAGAGGCTTTACCGCCTAAGTCTGGAACGGTTACGCCGTTAATTAGAGTTTGTACCGTAGCTTTTTCTATAGCCTCAGCAGCCCTTAGACATTTCGAGTCATTGAAGCGTTCACCTAGCCAGGTTAACATCATTTTTGCGGACAGGATCATAGATATGGGATTTGCAATTTGCTTACCGGCGATATCAGGAGCTGAACCATGTATGGGCTCAAATAATGCAAAGTTATCACCAATATTTGCACCCGGAGCCATGCCTAAACCGCCTATTAGCTGCGCGGCTTCGTCAGATAAAATGTCACCGAACATGTTGCAGGTGCATAGTACGTCGAAGTCTTGTGGAGTGCGGATTAGATGCATTGTTGCTGCGTCAACATACATTTCATTATATTGTATATCGGGATAGTTTTTGGCTGTTTCTTGGCATACACGTTTGAATAAACCGTCGGTTATGCGCATAACGTTTGCTTTGTGTATAGCGGTAACTTTCTTTTTTGGCCGCAGTTTTGCGGTTTCAAAGGCTCGTTTTGCTATGCGTTCACAGTTTTGGCGTGTGATTACGCGTAGGCATACTGTAACGTCATCTCCTATGCGGTACTCTAACCCTTTGTAGACATCTTCAGTGTTTTCACGCACGAAAATCATATCTATATCTGGTCGGGCTACAGGTACGTTTGGAAACGCCTTTATGGGTCGTACATTGGCGTATAGGTCGAATAGTAAGCGTAGTTTAACTATAACATCAGCTGCGGTTTCACCTACGGGTCCTTTTAGGCAGGCATGTGATTCACGGATAACTTTTAGACTTTCTTCAGGCAACGCTGCGCCGTCTTTTTTAAGTACTGTATCACCTGCTTCAGCTGGAAGTAGGTTGAGGTTTACATCAAAATTTTCTTGTATAGCATCTAGAATTTTCAAGGTTGCCTCTGTTAACTCAGGACCTATACCGTCGCCGGGCATTAACGCTATTTTATATTCGGTCATTACTCTTCATCTTTTTGCGTAAATTCTCGATTAAGCCGCCATCCGTTAGGATTTCCATTATGAATGGGGGCAAGTTTGTACCCTGTAGGGACTTGTTACCGTTAGATATGTTTTGTATTTTTCCTGTTTCCAGATCAACAGAAATTTCATCTCCAGTTTCTACCAAGTCGGAAATTCCAGAGCACTCAATGACGGGCAAGCCTATGTTTATAGCATTACGGTAAAAAATGCGTGCAAAAGTTTCTGCTATGACACACTTTACACTTGCATACTTTAACGCTAAGGGAGCCTGCTCTCTACTAGAACCGCAGCCAAAGTTTTTACCGCCAACTAGGATTACCCCGTTTTTTGCTTTATTGACAAATTCAGTATCCAAGCTTTCCAGAGCGTGCTTACCTAATTCATAAGGGTCAACTAGTACTAAGTATTTTCCCGGCAAAATGACATCAGTATCAATGTTATTGCCAAATTTAATTGCTGGCGCATTAATTTTAGACTCCATCACCATTATTATTGAGCCTCCAATACTGCTGTTGGGTTAGTTATTTTTCCTGTTACAGCTGAAGCGGCAACAACTGCGGGTGAGGCTAAATATACATTAGCCTGTGTGCTACCCATTCTACCTATAAAGTTGCGGTTACTTGTACTAACACAGGTTTCATTTGCTGCTAGCAGTCCAATATGTCCGCCTAAACAGGGTCCACATGCTGATCCGCAAACAATTGCGCCTGCATCAGTAAAGATTTCAGTTAAACCTTCAGTTAACGCCTGCTTATAGATTTCTTGCGACGCAGGAATTACCAACGCACGAACGCCATCCTTGACTTTTTTACCCTTTAATATTTGAGCCGCCAACCGCAGATCTTCTAGACGACCATTGGTACAGGATCCTATGAAAGCTTGATCTATTGGAACATCGCCAACTTCAGATATGGGCTTAACATTATCAACTGAGGAGGGGCAGGCAATTTGTGGCTCCATTTTTGAAACGTCAAATTCGACTATTTGCTCATATTGAGCATCTTTATCGCTTTTTAAAGCCGCAAAGTCTGGCAGAGTGTTAACACGTTTTTGCAGATACTCTCTTGTTAGGTCATCGGGTTCGATTATACCATTTTTAGCGCCCATCTCAACTGCCATGTTACATATGGTCATTCTACCGGATATACTCATCTCACGTATAGTAGACCCAGTGAACTCGGCGCTTTTGTATATTGCTCCGTCAACACCTAGCTTACCGATCATATTTAGAATTAAATCTTTTGGCGTAACGTATTTGCTAAACTTTCCATTAACAACTGTTTTGATACTTTGAGGTACTTTAAACCAGATTTTTCCAGTAGTCATAACTGCAGCGGCTTCTGTTGAACCTATACCTGTGGAAAAAGCGCCAAATGCACCATAAGTACATGTATGAGAATCAGAGCCGACAATAACAGCGCCTGGAAGCACATGACCCTGATCGGGCATAACCTGATGACATATACCACCACGACCTACATCATATATACGCAGTTTTTGTTCTTTGGCGAATTGGCGCATTGTCTTGTGAAGCTCAGCAGCCTTTATGGATTCTGCTGGGATTTGGTGGTCTAGTATTACAACTATTTTTTTGTTATCCCAGACTTTTTCTGCGCCAATTTTTTTGAATGACTCTACAGCTAAAGGTCCAGTTAAATCATGTGTCATTAATACATCAACGTTTGCGTCCACGATTTCTCCTGGTGTAACAGATGTCTTGTTTGATGCTTTAGCTAAGATTTTTTCGGTAATATTCATGTCTCTTCTTCTCTATTTATTCGATTCTTTCAATCTGTAATATTAGAGGTTAAATCTCTAAAGTGGAATGTTTCTCAAAGTTAAAGGGGGAAGGTTAAACTTTTCCATTCTGTAAATTTTTTTACTCGTCAATTTGTATAGATTGAGCGCCTCGTGCTAATGCTGTTATGCCTGTTCTTGCGAGTTCTAAAACGCCAAAGGTCTTCATCAGATTTAAGAATGCATCTATCTTGTCTGGTCCACCGGTAATTTCTACTGTTATACTATCAGTTGAAACGTCAATTATTCTGCCACGGAAAACATTGACAAAGTTAATTACATCAGAGTGCTCTTTAGAGTTTGCAATTTTTACTTTTATAAGAGCTAATTCTCGCATGACAAAATTGCCCTGCTCTAATTCTTTAACTGTTAAAGTGTCAATTTGTTTAGCTACTTGCTTTACAACTTGATCAAGAGTTTTTTCATCAGCATTCACTGTAATAGTCATACGCGCAATATCTTGTTGCTGTGTAGCACCAACAGTTATGCTCTCAATGTTAAAGTTCCGCCGTCTAAACAGATTAGCAACAGTGTGCAGTACACCGGGTTTGTTTTCAACCAGAACAGATATTACTTTTGTTTTTCCAGATTCCATTAATAGTCACCTCTCTGCTGCGGTAATCCATAACCTGGAGGCACAAAAGGCACCACATCAGTTTCAGAGCCTATAGGCACATCTATAACTGTGGTAACTTTGCTATTCATTGCTGTTTTAATTGCGTTTTTAAATTTATCTATTGAGTCAACACGGATACCTTGTGCTCCATATGCTTCAGCTAATTTAACAAAATCAGGTGTTTTACCCAAATTAATAGCATTATATCGCCTAGCATAGAGAGTTCTTTGCCATTGAGCAACCATACCAAGCACACTATTATTTAGCACAATAACAATTACAGGAATATCTTCCATAACGCTACAGGCTAATTCCTGCTCAGACATTATAAAGCTACCATCACCTGCGATGTCTATAACTATACGATCAGGACAGGCTACTTTAGCGCCTATTGCCGCAGGAAAACCAAAACCCATTGTTCCAAGTCCACCTGAGCTGATAAAAGTTCGTGGCTGTAAGGATTGCATGTATAGTGCGGACCACATTTGATTTTGCCCGACCTCTGTTGTAATTATGCCACTTGGGGGTAATAGTTTACGTAGTTCTGATAGTAACGCTTTTGGTACTAAGTCATGAGGGTTTTCTTTTAGCAATGGACTTAGTTGTTCTTTAGCTTCTTTGACACGCTTTATCCAAGTTTTGCTTTCGCCTTTCTTTATTTTTTCTAAAGTTGCTGTTAGTAACATTTTCAGTGAGGCTTTAGCGTCAGCTATAATGGCTAGGTCTACTTCTATATTTTTGTTGATTTCTGCTGCGTCGATATCGATGTGGATTTTTTTAGCGTCTTTTGCAAATGTGTCTAAATTGGTTGTTGCGCGGTCAGAGAGGCGGGTTCCTACAGCTAGCAGGACATCGGCTTCGCTTAGTAGTCTGTTAGCGGCAGGGTTGCCGTGCATGCCTATGCTGCCTAAGGATAGGGGATGGTTTTCGGGAAAAGCGCCTTTGCCCATAAAGGTTGTTGCGACAGGTGCCATTAGTGTATCAGATAATTTGATTATTTCATCAGAAGCTCCTGCTAATATGACGCCTCCCCCGATTAGTAATATGGGGCGTTCAGCGTTTGCTAGGAGGTTAGCTGCTTGACTGACTTTAATAGGGTCGGGTGGTTGTGGTAATTTATAGCTTCTGATATCTGGTTTGTCGGTGAATTTTACTTGGTCAATGTTTGATTGTACGTTTTTTGGTAGATCGATTAAGACAGGGCCTGGTCTGCCTGTTGTTGCGAGGTGGAATGCGTTTGTTACTATTTGGGGGATTTCGGAGACTGAGCGGGGTTGGTAATTGTATTTGGTAATTGCTGTTGTTATGCCTATGATGTCTGCTTCTTGGAAGGCATCTCTGCCTATCATATAGCTTGAGTTAACACCGCATGTGGGAATTTGTCCGGTTAGAGCAATTATTGGACTAGAGTCTAGGTAAGCATTTGCTATGCCTGTTACCAGGTTTGTAGCGCCTGGACCGCTAGTTGCCAGGCATACTCCTGCGCGTCCACTAGCTCTTGCATATCCTTCAGCTTCATGTGCAGCGCATTGTTCATGACGAGCAAGTATATGTCGAATTTTTTTATTACCATAGAGGGCATCATATACTGGAAGAATTGCACCTCCTAAAATTCCAAAGATAGTATCAACATTTTGACGTTCAAGAGATTCTAATAGTGCTTGTGCACCAGACATTTTTGGCATTTCAATTTGGTCTCCTATGTTTTAAAGTGACGTTTAAACTAATGGGTATATAAAAATTATTTAAAAACAATGAGGCACATTTAGAGCTAAAACTAGGAAAAGCACATATTAAATACCCAACGATCCCAGCTATTGAGGTGACGATCCCTCATATCATTGCCTCTAAGTTATTTGATTAAAACAATCCAGTTGTACAAATAAAAACCTATCGGTAACCAATTTTATCTGGCTATTTCTCAGATAGAATAAGCTAAACTAAAGATACTTCGCTAACTTTAACTTTCTACCATCATAACAGTATTGCATGTAAAAACATGCTAATTATGTCTTAAAACAAAAGTCTATAAAAAAGGAGGTGGTTTGTTGCTTATTTTTTACCTATTTATTTTTCTTAAAAGCAACATGCCAACAAGGATAACTGTAATAACTATTATTACAATGCCTACTATGAGAGCATATAGCAGAGAGTTAGAGCTTGCAGCAGTTGGCATTACCAGTAATTCAGTTTGTGCAGCAGATTTATAGTATGAGTTTGAGCCGTCAAAGAATGCGTAAATGTCATATTGTCCTTCCTTGTCAGGTGTAAAGC
>WRGM01000163.1 GCA_009787175.1 Candidatus Bathycorpusculum fermentans
AGGGATCGTTACAAAATAACTTTTATAGTTACGAAGTGGTCATTGAAAATAGTTGCAAATATTTGACAAAAATGACTCACATTAACACATATACACGGTTTTTCATAGAGAATAAACTACAATGGTACTCCAGCTAATGTCCAACTATAAAAGTTATTTAGTTACACTCCCTAAGACATATAAGAAAAACGTAAACCAGTTCAATCCTAACAAGCAAACACAATAGCAAAAGCAAAAGACATGTTAAAACATAAAAAATATAAAAAGATGTTTTATCAGTGCAGAATTATTTTACTCTGCTGATTTTTATTCTGCCCAAAATTTTCCAATATTCTATTTCTGCGCCGGCAACTAGTTTATCTTTTAGTTCATCTTCACTTGGAAACGGTGCATCAGCATACTCATATGTTTCCAAATCCATGATTTGTACACCACTAGGGTTAACTGCGAAAATTTGACCTGCACGTTTATCAATTATTGGAATCTCTGCGCTTCCATCAACTGGTTTTACGAATTGTCTTTTTTGGTTATCAAAAACACCTATGGCAACAATTCTTGCTTTTGCTGAACCGTGTTTGCCAGGTTTAGATTTTGCTATATCTACAATACGGCAGGGTTCGCCATCAATCATCATGTAACCGCCGACACGAAGTTCGCCTACATCAACTGGTTTGCTCATTCTCTCACCACAACTTCTTTCCTATAAACCAAAAGTTTGAACAACACCCATATATAGATTAAGGTACGGTATAACCTTTAAATGGTGTCATTGTGTTCAAAAACGTGGGGATAGTTGCTCGTTACGATAAAGAAAAAGCGCTACAATTAGCAGAAGAGCTATCAGAACACCTAAACAACAAAGGCATAAAAGTTTTCATAGAAAACACCTTAGCGGATAAGATAAAGGCTCAAGCAGAAGCGGTTCCACTTAAAGATATGAAAACAGACTTTATAATCACCATCGGCGGAGACGGCACAATTCTACGCACATGTCTAAACAGTCCAAAACCAGAACCATCCATTTTAGGAATAAACATGGGCGTTAGAGGATTCTTAACAGAAGTTGAACCTAAAGACGCATGTAACGCTGTTGATAGAGTCCTTAAAGGCGATTTTAGACTTGAAGAATGCACAAAACTCGCCGTAAAAATAGGCAATGAAACATTACCTGACGCATTAAATGATGTTGTAATTTCAGCAGGTGAGCCATCAAAAATTCTTTACATAGAAATCTGTAAAGACGGCAAACCAATTCTAAAATGTCAAGCTGACGGCATGATTGTCGCAACGCAAACAGGCTCCACAGGATACTCCCTATCTGCTGGAGGACCAGTACTTGATAAAGAAATGGATGCAATTCTAGTTACACCCATATGCGCATTAACAGTATTTAGATCACTAGTTTTCCCCACAAATACCGAAATCACATTAAACGTTACCAGACCAAAACAGATGCTCGTTATGATAGACGGAAACTATCATCACATGAAAAGCGAAACAGAACTCACCGTTAAAGTCACGAAAGCAAAAAACAGCTCAAACTTTATCAGATTTGAAAACGACTTCTACGATCGACTAAGTTGTAGATTACTATTCCAAGGCGCGAGATGATAAAAAATACAATCAGATAACAATGCTCAAAAAAGAATTATTGTTTTAGACACCTCAGCATTCTTAGCAGGATTTGACCCCTTCTCACTCAATAGAGAGCAAGTAACCGTACCAAAGGTACATGACGAAATAAAAAACACCTCAATGGCACAGGTACGCTTTAACACCGCAATCGAAAATGGCAAAATAAAAATCAAAATACCACAGGAAGAATATTTAAACAAAATAAAAACATCTGCAGATAAAATAGGAGACGCACACCTACTTTCTGAAGCTGACATACAACTCCTCGCATTAGCATTAGAACTCAAAACCCAAGGAGAACACCCAGAAATTATAACGGATGATTATTCAATCCAAAACGTTGCAAAACAAAACAACATTGAATTCTATGCACTTGCAACCTTTGGCATCCGACGACTTTTGGAATGGATGCGCTACTGCCCTGCTTGTCACAAAGAATACCCTATTAACAGCTCATTTAGCACCTGCCAAATATGCGGTACAAAACTTAAAAGAAAACCAAAAAGAACAACAAAAAAATAAAAGATGAAGAGGCTTAAAGCAGTATTAGAAGCAGAATCAGCAAGAGGCCTTCAGTAAAAAACACGGGAACAAGCAACCGTTTTGCCTTTTCAATACCTTTGTCTACAAGCAAAGAAAGAGAGGATATACGGGATCCGCCGATAACACGAACTTGTGGAACAATTAAGTGCTTGTATCCTGCCTTTGCTGGTTCCGAATTGGCGATAGCAGTTTTTGCAACATCAGTTATGTACTTAATTAACACATCTTGATTCATAACTTCGCCTACTGAATGATACCCTCGATGCCCGGTAACGAGTGCACTTACAGCATGAGTATCAGTTGTAAAAATTTCACTTGCATCAAACCCAGTAGCGTTTACTGCAGAGAGGATTTTTTCACGCAGACCAGATATCACATTATTTCCATCTATGACAATGTAGACGACTGTCTGATTTTCAACTTGGACAGTTATGGCTGTGATACCACCAGTGCCCATGCCTTCTTTGAGGGTGAATTCTTTAGGATAAATTGTTGAAGAACCAATTTTGAAAGGTTTCTTTGGCATTGAAGCAGCTTTTTGGAGGCATTTAGAAGCGGCAATTTCAAACTCGACTAAATGTTCAACAGTATCAATAACATCAGTGAGACTATTATGACAGTTAACAGTAAGGGCGCAGTTTAATCCATACTTCTGAGCTTCTTTTTGAACGGCTTGCCCAAGTTCCTGCGGGAGATCTTCAGTAGTTTTCGGTGAGAGGGTAAAGGAGAGAAATGCTGTATTTCCAAAGATTTGACAAGAAGCAGTAGCATACCCTTCAGAAACTTGAACAAGGGGAGAAGCTAAAGTTTCTGTTGCCTCAAAATTAGCATCTTCAATAATCTTTGTTATCACTTTAAAATTTTGTGCCTGAGAGGCTAAGTCAAGTTCATGACCTAAAATACCTAAAGGCGTGCAAGTTTGGCATCCATAAGCTTTCTCAAAGTGCTCCTTAAGCAAAGAGGGCAGAAGACTACTACCAATGTTTTTAAAAGGTCCGGGATGAACAGAGGGCACTATTAAAGCGGCTTTAGGCTTAGAAGCATCAAAACGTAGCATCATAACATCTATATCTTCAGTTTCACCCATCTTTTCTAAGGATTCTTCAAGCGGCGCATTTGCACCAACCACCCAGTTAAGTATGAAAGCCTTAAACAAAGGCAACGCGGGCACACCATTAAGACTGTTACCAATTTTATCCAAAGATCTCAGAAAGAGAAATGCTGAAACATAAGCAATTATGGGCGCAAGCATAAGATAGACTAAAGAAGAAGAGAATACATCACCAGATATCTTTACCCAACAGACTAAAAATGTACCAATACTAAGATAAGGCCATAGTAGCACAACCAAAAACTGCCGCACAGAGCTCGCTAAAGAAGTTGCAAGTAAAACAACAAAACGTAGAGTCAAAACTATACCAAACCCAAGCAAAGAAAGTTTAAACCACCAGAAAACATCAAACACTACTCCAAAAACTATGCCTATAACAATAAAGAGCGCCCAAAATGCCCAACAGACAAGTGATAGCGCCACAGTTCTACGCAGAGTATAAATGGGATCTTTTAAAACAAACTTGCTCAGTGCAACATCGACAATAAGGGTTATAACAAACAAAGCTATGCCAAGAGATAAGCCACTTATCAAGCCATTGTCCGTAGGAAATAAGATATAGAGGGATATCCCAAAGATGCAGGGACAAATAGTGGCCATAAACAGAATTAGACGTTTACATGAGGGTAAAAAGAACATAGATGAATAATGCTTCAACGCGCCATCCATGGAATCATTTAAGGAGTTATTAGAAGAGTTATCCGCCATGTTCAAACATCTCAGCTTATGTTCTTATTGAAGCTTGACAGAGTTATTAAAAGGTAACTTAATTTAATGGTAAATTATTTGACAATAAATACAAAATTACACACTTTCAAACAAGCAGATAACTCAATTTTAGACAGGAAAAGCTCAAAACTCACAGATCATTTGAACCTGAAAACTCAGAAATTACCATGCTAAGAACCAATTTAGCAGGGAGAACTGTTTTATTCCCAAAATGACAATTATATGAATTCTGCAAAGTCTATGCCAGCGCAAAATTTGCCACCATCCGTATTTCAAATGCTTGAGAGGAATGTTGGCAAAAAAGTTAGAGTAATAATGGATTCAACATACGGTTTTGAGGGAACATTAGAAGCAGTTACGCAGGATCCTGCGACAATTTCGCTATCAGAAGTAGATGCCATAGTTTTACGGTCAACACTTGCACAACCAACTCCACAAATAGCAAGTAGAGAAGAAACAAACGATTTATTATATCTAAACCTGAAAACAGTTCAAAGAATCGAAGTGCTACAACGACCCCAAAGCAAACAATAAAAAGGTAAAAACTGTTGATTTAAAAGAAAACTTTTGCCAGAATTGACACAACAATTAAAGTAATAGAGAGAGCCACCAACAGTTCAGGTCTAATCTTAACACCTTCGGTCTCCTCTTCAAAGAACCTAAGCAAACCTGCACTTGCAGCAGGCATTGGACCAGCATCTTTTCGTTTTTTACTCATTAACATCCCACATTATTAGTTAAGTGTATGCACTATAATTCCTTGTAGATTATTAACGTTACGTAAAAAAAGAGTGCGTTTTTAATGAGTAAAAACAGATAACAGAGCAAATACAGTGTCCAAATGTCAACAAGCACTATGTACATACAAAAGGATAAAAAAAATCAAGCCAGTCTGGTCTGTCCAACACCTGTAAGTAACCAGACATATTTTCTATCACCCTTATGCTCAACAATGCCTTCACGGTACATCAAACGTAGATGATGCATCACAACATTATATGAAAAACCGGTCTTGCTAGATAATTCGCTGGCGCTACAAAAGTTAACATCAAGTAGCAACAAAAGTTTTGTTCTTGCTTTAAGTCCACAACGCACATTACGAACCTTCTTTAGATAAGCATTAGGATGAAGTGTACTGACGGCCTTTTCCCCCTCTCATAGAGTAATATGTACAGTTTCATTTGTAAAGCTTTAGTTAACCAAAATCAAAAAGCATCGTCTGCTTAGCCTTCTTGTTATCAAATAATAAAGAAATTTCTTCCTTAACTAAAAGTAAACGCTGAGTGTAATATTTAGGCAACCCATATTTATCCACCAATTGTTGAGCAATCGCTAAATATTTCTCAATGTTACCTCTATAAACAGTAAGAGTTAAATTTCCACCACAGAAAGAACATTTCCCAGTCAAGGGCAACCGCCTAAATTTTTTGTTACATTTTTTACACCGAAAAGACTGAGTAGAGAAAGCACGAAGATTCCCAGCAATATCACGCATAAAATGAGTATTAATAACTTTAAGCGCAACCCTATTAGCATCAACAGCCTCTAACTGTTCACCAAGACTTAACTGTAGAGCAACTTTTTCTTTCATCGTTTTAAGGTCTTTATAAGAACTTTGAGCATTACCCAAATTAATATTCGATGTGGGAGTCGTAAACATGAAGCCCTCAAATTGAGCTTCAGTACCAATCCTATGACTAATAGTATCCATAATGTAACTTATCGCTCTGGCTTCAATTTTCTGACAAGATTTTTGATAAAACTCTAAAGGATAATTTGCACTCACATCAAAATCGTGAGCTTGCCGCTGAACCTCTTTAGTGTTAACGAAGGGAATCAATAACAGGGGTGCATCCATAATTCCGCCAATTTGATCAGGTAAATATTTCCGCGAAAAATTAATCAAAATATCAAGAGCTAACATTATAGCATCCTCATCACCATCACAATCCCGCCGCTTAGCAGAGTGCCAAATTGGATGAGCATAAATCAGATTACGATCAGTATAACCAATTATGCGCCCAAGAATACAAGCACAGGTATGAGGAGCTAAACCAAAAAGTAACTGTCCAACAAGATCCGCAGAAGTCTTAACGTTATAAAAACGGGGCATATTATAAACACGTTCAAGCAGATCATCAATAAAGTTTGCTATCTGAATAAAATATTTACCCGCTTTCCTGGGAATAACCACATCTTGAATTTTCAACTCCAAAATCTGATTAGAGTCCACTAAAACTTTGCCATAAATATCATACCCATACCCCAAAGCCCGTAATTTCTCAACGGAAACACCTATTTCCACAGGGGTTATATGCGTCAGAGGCGCATTGGTAGCATCAAAACGAATTGTACCGTCCTTATATGTAGACACCTCATATTTAGCTCGCAAAACACCCTTTGATAAAGCCTCAGGCATTTTATCCTCATTAGTCAAACCTTTAACGCCACGAAGCATTTTTGGAACAGGAACCCCTAAAGAAGAACAAGTAGACTCCAATAGATCCTTAAAATTAACAGGCTGCTTAGAGTACAAAACAGCTTTCGTTTTACAGGCATCACAATAACTACCCTTAAGAGCTTTACCACAGCGAGGGCACGAATTTACTACAACAGTATTACACTCACAGGTGGGACATTGAATTTTTAATGTATATGACTTACATTGAGGACATATACGTTTGACCATTTCAACAAACACGGGACCATTTTTGCTAGCCTCAACAAAATCTCTATGAACCCCACCGGCTAACCCTACAGGAAATAACACATGCACAGAAGGTCTCATTTCTCTATGCTTAGCCTTCTCAGGACGCCCCATACGTCCACCCACATAACTTGGAGCTTTATCACTAATCTGTACACCGCTAAGAATAGTCAACAAAGATAACACCGTATCAGCAGATATAGACTCCCTAAACCTAGTAGTACCATACCCAAGAGAAAAACAAAAAACAGCAGCAGCCTCACCTGTAATTATAATCTTATCCCCAACAAGTCGGTGAGGCAACAAAATTTTTCTAAGCAAAGAGGGAACCTCATCACTAACAGACCCATTTATACTACATATAGACCCATCGTCAGAGGTTACCTCACAATTAACTAGCCATTCTCTCAGACAGTTAACTTCTTGAATTGTAGATAAACTAGACCAAAAAAGAAGACAATTAGGCGCTAAAGGTATATTCAAATTCTGACAGAGGCTGTTTGCTTGCCTAACGGTAGGCTTATTTTTAAAGGGATCAACAAGGAAACCTTCAAATTGTTTAACTGAAAATCCACAAACCTCAGCAGCCTTTTTAATATCACCATCAAATTTTGCTACAATAGCATTTTGCAGATCTTTAACCCACCATTCCTCTACATACCCCGAAGGCAAAAGAGACTTATTACAGTACAAAAAGTCTCCAAAATCAATTAGTATATCACCAAGAAAAAGAATTTTCTGAATCCGCCCTTTAACTTCAGAAAAATTTTCAAGTGACACCCGCACAACAGAATTATCCTCAAGAAGAACAACTGGCTCTTCAAGACTATCCACAGGCATAGTAACACCACCCTTCCCAGGAAGCTCCAAACGCATCTGAGTACCCGCCGCCAAAAAACCTTCAACTACAAGCATAGTAGCTGGGTGAATACCAACAGCTGAAAGACCAGTATTACGAGAACGCCCATATCTAAGACGAAAACCCCCCCTAGTTGAGGGGAAAGCAAAGATAGGCCGCCCCGCGATAACATCATCCATGAAACCGCCAGACTTTTTCTCAGACTTTTTCTTGAAAGTCTTTAACCAATCCCAGCCATCAAAGCCCAATTTATCAATTATCACAAACACTTTCTGGGCACGACCAACAATACCGTCATTAATGACTCTTAATGCACCACCACGAACACGATTAGTTTCCACACGATCTAAATTACGATATGAAGAAACTTCAACAGGATCAGACTCAGTACCTGTACATTCCACGGGAACAAGCTTTAGCGCTTTATGCAATTCTTCATCAGGAATATGATACTGAAAACGCCCAACAGAACGCTCATACAACCGCAATTCCTCAACAAAACGAGAAATCTCTTCATCAGTAGGCTTATAGACATCCAAACCTAATTCACGCCGCACATAATCGCCTACAACTAACGTTAAAGCTTGATCAGTACCTCCTGCAGAACGAATAGGACCAGCAAAATAAATTGCTAAATAACGAGTTTGATCAGCATTCTTTTTTATTTTAACCTGCGAAATACCCTGAATTGGCGCAGCAGTTAAACCCTCAGTAAAAATCGCAAGCGCAGTCCTAATAGCCTGCTCAGCTAAACCATCAGGCGACTGCTTATCAGCAGATAAGACAAACTTTCCCTGAGCAATCTCTTGCGCAACCTTAAAAGCAACTTCCTCACGAGACAACTGACTACTTAACCTACGAATACTTAAAGCAACATTTTCCGGCCCAACAAGACCTTCAACCAAGTCAGCAATATCCTGAGCTTCACGACACTCAGTTTCCAAAGCAGAATCTAAACCCTTAGCCCGAGCACTATTACTAATCACATATAACTCTTTTAATTGCCGCCTCAACTCATCAGCATAAACTTGATAACTTTGACTTAGCTCGATACCCAACAGCCCCTTCTAAGAAATAAGAAAAAAGCAGTAAAGTATTTCTGGCTTTTCTAAAAAAGAAAAAAAACAAACAACAAAAAAGAAACCACTTAGCTTTTTTGCTTAATACCCTCGACAATCTCGGCAATCCGACGCTTACTATCAACAGCCTCTATGAGATTCCCTGTTACTATGATATCAGCACCTGCTTGGGCAGCGGCAACGGCCTGCTCACGGGTTCGAATACCACCACCAACAATCAAAGGAAGCCCAACATGTTTTTTTACGGCACTAATCATTTCTGGCGGAACAGGAGTTGCTACGCCAGAACCGCCTTCAAGATAAATAAATCGCATACCAAGATATTTCCCCGCTAAAGCGTGATCTACGGCTGTGTTGGGTTTATCGTAGGGTATTGTAATAGCTTTACCTACAACACCGGCAGTTCCCCCTTGACCTACAATAATGTAACCCATGGAAATGGGTTCAATATTGAATTGTTTAATTAATGGCGCACCTTGAATTTGAGCGCCAATCAAAAAGCGTTGGTCTGCAGAATTTAAAAGAGACATAAACCATATTGCATCAGAATGTTTGCTGATGCCACTGGCGTTATTTGGAAAGAGTATCGTAGGCAGATCAACTGCTTCCTTAATTGCCTTAACTATATGGTCTAAATGTTCTTGTGAAGCGAGAGTTGAACCCCCAATCATTATAGCTGCTGTCCCGCTACTTTTTGAGCTTTCGGCGACTATGGCAGCTTGCGCAGGAGTAATTTTCTCTGGATCAATAAGTGTCATATGTATTGTTTTTTCAGCAACAATTTTTTCAAGTATGTACTTTTCTACTCGCCCAAGCATTAGGTATTCTCTCAGATTATTCATCTTTTGTTTTAGCTATAGGCGCACGTTTTAATGTACTGTATATACGATCAGTTAACATGCAATAAACATCAACAGGATCTTGAGCCTGCTTTATTTGAAAGTCTTCTCTAAGGGTACAACTGCTACATTGTGCACTTGCTTGACTACCTTCTCTGTTTATTTCAACACTCACAGTTTCTTTCCCGCATACAGGGCACGAGAAGAATGTAGGTAAACGTTTTTTTGGAATATGAACAGATTTCTTCCTTCTTCGACCCATAAAACAACCTTCATTATAATGTTATGTCCTCTAATATTTACGCTTGTCCTTAAATACTTGCCTACCAATCATAAAAATAGAGATGTACACTAACTGTGAAGTTGACACCTTCCATATTAAATTTAGATTTCTTTGGAGTAGAAACAAAAATTACTCGTTTTATCAAAGAATACGTTTCCAACAGTCAAACTAAAGGAGTTATACTTGGACTTTCAGGCGGAATTGACAGCGCAACGGCAGCAGCATTGTGTAGTAAAGCATTAGGAAGCAAAAATGTTTTAGCATTACTATTACCTGAAGAAGAAACAAGACAACAAAAAGACATTGATGATGCAATAGCCATTGCAGAACAGTTTAACATTAAAACACAAACAATCGACATAACGCCGGTTCTTGAAAGCTTTTACACTACAATACCAGCGTATGAACAAAAAAATCAAATACACAGAGGAAATATTAAAGCAAGAACTCGAATGATCATTCTTTATTATTACGCAAACATACTTAACAAAATTGTCTGCGGAAGCTCAGATAAATCAGAAACTTTAATGGGATACTTTACAAAATGGGGAGACGGCGCAACAGACATATCACCTATAATGGACCTCTATAAAACACAAGTACGCAAACTCGCAATTACTATGGGAATACCAAAAACAATCGCGCTAAAACCATCTACACCAGCACTTTGGCCTAATCAAACAGCTGAAGAAGAACTGGGAATAAAATATGAAACATTAGACCTTATCCTTTACGGACTTGAAAGATTCATGCCAACAAATGAAATCTCAAACCAACTAAACATCAAACAAGACATTGTTGAAGCAATTAAAAATCGTTGGTTAAATAATGAACATAAAAGACAGATAACCATAGTCCCTAAACTTAGTTTTAGAACAGTAGGTAGCGATTTTAGACTCCCAAGACAATATTATTAAGATGAAAAACATGAAAAACAGCATAAAGATAGCTCTTGCACAAATCAGCAGCAAACGAGAAAACAAACAAGCAAATCTACAAAAATACGAAGAATTAACACTAAAAGCAAAAAAACAAAACACAGACTTGATAATTTTTCCTGAAATGTCACTAACAGGCTATGTTGTTAAAGACCAAATTTACGAGCTAGCCGAACAAATCCCTGGGCCATCTGTAGAAAAAATGGAAACCATCGCAAAAAAAACAGGAATGCACATTATTTTCGGAATGCCAGAAGTAAGCCAAAAAACAAAAGCTACCCTCTACAACACAGCAGTACTCATTGGCCCAAAAGGATACATCGGCAAATACCAAAAAATGTATTTACCCACACATAGCGTTTTTGAAGAGAAACGCTATTTCCGACCAGGATATCAACCAGCCGTATTCGATACAGACATAGGAAAAATTGGACTAACCATTTGCTATGACATCTTCTTCCCAGAAGTATTCCGACTTACCCGACTAAAGGGAGCACAAATAATCGTATGCATTTCAGCATCACCAGCAGTACGCAGAAACTATTTTGAAATACTAACATCCGCTAGAGCCATAGAAAACACAGCATATCTCGCTTATGTTAACCTCTCAGGAATTCAAGAAAATCTACAGTTCTGGGGCGGCAGTCGTCTCGTAAGCCCCACAGGAGATATTATAGCTAAAGCAAAGTATGACGAGGAAGATTTTATTTGCTGCGAAGCTGATTTTCATGATTTAAAGCCTGCAGAAGCATTTATTCCAACACTTAGAGATTTAAGACCAGAACTTTTCGATAAATTAAAACATTTATCAGAAGACATCTAACTATTGGTCTAAACCTAAATATTTGTATGTATGACAAAAAAAATCACACATCACAAGTACAATCACAGATACATCACAAGCCCATCACAATTTGTGATATCATATCATTTTCGTGATATCATATATCACTTTATGTAAAAAATCACGTGATTTTTACGTGACACACCCATGTCATATATGAATAAGTGACATCACAATGTCAATTTATGATTACTTATGCATAGAAGTATAGGAGAAAATGTAAGAACAACAAGAGAAAAAGCGTTTTAGACCTGAAAAAATAAACACCAAACAAGCAAAGATGCACTAAAGGGGGAACAGGTAATTAGCATGAAAGTTTAGAAAAGGCCAAAAAAAGAGTATAGTAAAGAAAAACAATACCAACAAAATAGACCTTAAACAATAATTCGCCACTAATTCTAGCATATAAACCATTAATAAACGTTATAATCAAACAATACAATATAAAAACGCTAATTCACAACGCTTTTAACAGCAAAATTAAGAGTTTTTATGGATAACAAGCTATAAAAGCGAGACAGTATACAAAGTTGTATCCATTTAACATAACGAAGGAGATGAAAGTTTTGAAGTTAAAAGACGGCATAACAGCCTGGTTAAACGGAGCCTTAAACGATCCCATAGCAAAAATACTACTCAAAAACTGCCAATTAACCAGAATACAACTAGAAACACTACTAATTGATATATTAGCCGAAAAAATATCAAATAAACAGTTAAAATACGATGAAAAGGCTAAATTACGGCTAACAAAGACCAAAATAAGCCGAGGATCATTTAATAGGACTTTAGCACAGTCTAAAGAAAATGTAATAAAATCCATATACACAGTCTTACTTTTAGGATATTTGGGTGTGTTTGAAAGCTCAACTCTTGACCCATATCTCGAAATAGCAAATAAACTGAGAGATTATGTGGAAGCTCACCAAGATATTCCAGAAAAACAAGAAGAGCTAGAAAACCACGTAAAATTGATAGAAATCATCAGAAATGAGCTAGAATTAAGTCTAAAACAGTTGTCTAGTCCATCAAATCAACCATTGTGACATCACAAATCACACAAAAAAAGGCTAAATTAAAGCCCTTTTCCCCAATTTTCAATTCAAAGCATTAACGGCAAATCACGTAGAATTAAGCAAATAAAGGATGTTTTTAAACCTGTTTTCATGCAGATCAAAACATTCAGACAAACTCTCGACAAACAATTCTGTGATGTGTGACGTCATACATCACTTTCCATGGCAAACACCATAAAGCTTAAAAGGTTTATGGTAAACTGTGATGTGTGATGCAACACAATAAATCACGAGATAAATCACAGACATATCACATTGAGGCGAAAACTTGAGCGAAGTCATATTACCAACATTAATGGGAGTAATGCTAGTAATGACTGTTGTTGCATCTACGGGGTATTACAATAGGATACGTCAAGCACAAAAAGAATATGAGAAAGCTCGTGGTGCTGTTGAAGATATTGTACTAAGTTTTAACCGTGAACTTAAGCGCGAGACAGAAAGACTTGAGCAAATAGCATTTAAAGTTGAAGGAAGTCTAGCAAAATCAGATACTGGATTGAGAAAAATAGACAATATTGAGAAAAGAATTTTACCTGTAGAGAATCAATTAGGATATCTTGGAAATCAGAAAAGAAATTTTGAAGAGCAAATAACCATTATTGAAAAACAGAAAAGTATGCTTGAGGTACAAATAAGCCAACTCAATAGCTTAACTCAAAATAATAGTAGTTTATCATCTGCCTTGTCAGGTTTAGATGTTAAAATAAAAGAAATTGAAACAACTCAAGAGTCGCTCAAAAATAGCATTAATACATTTGAAGGACAAATACAAAAAATCTCAATGGTATCTCCGGAGGTTAAATTTGAACATGGGATACCTGTTGTACCCATTAAACGTGATAAAGCCATAGCATCACTAACCGAGACTGAGATGTCAGTATTGGAAATGCTATCTTCTGAAGGGGCAAAAACCGCTCCTGAAATTAAAGAACGTGTGAACCTTAGCAGAGAGCACACAGCTCGATTAATGAAAAAACTCTATGAATATGGATACCTTGAACGGGAAATGGGTAAAATTCCTTTCAAATATAATGTAAAGAAAGAAATGGAAAAAATCTTAAAAAAAGAAGAGTCAAATACACTATAAATTAATTAATCATAATTATTTACATTTAAGATTTTTGTGAAATAAAACTTTTTTCACATTATTAAGAAAAAACTAATATTTGTTTTTGACAGTTTGTTTTATCACTTTTTGCAAAGAATTTGGTGTTTCTTTATATTTAACACTGTTTCCTGTTCCTGTTCGCATAAGTAAACCTTTTTTTGTCATTCTTGCTAAGTATGTCGATACTGTACTTAAACTGATAGATTCCTGAAGAGTCTGCTCATAATTTGTTTGTATATCTTTAGAGGTAAACCAAATTAACTGAAAATTTTTCTGAATAGTCATCTGAACTTTTTCAAATCGAGAATGGTTTTTTGAAAAAGGAGCAACTGTATTATTTGTTGTTTGTTCACCATTTGGAAGGTCATCTAATAAACCGTTAGAATTTAAGATATGTAGAACTTCGTCACGGGTGAATTGACCCTCGAACGTGATAGCAAATCGTCTACCATCGTTTTTAGATAGATCTACACGTATTTTATTAGCAGGCATTTTAATTTCCTAAATGGTTATTCACAATTCTATTACTTCTCTATTTATAGATGTTATGGTTAAGTCAAATAATGTGAAAAGCTCATAATACGCCTTAAATATGTTTTTAAACAAAATTTTCACTGATAATGTTTTTACAGTCTTCACACAAAATCAATTTGTTAAAAAAAATTAATTCTATACTCCATTTGCATTTTCCAGTAGAAACATAGGGGTGTGTCCTTCACAGTAAATACGCCTAATTAAATCCAAAATAGAGTATTTAGCCCTTAAAATAAAGCATTTAGCTATTAGCTTCACATACATTTCACATGTTTGTGAAAGTCATAAAAAAAAGTTAATTTATTAATTTTATTAGAAGTTCAGTATTCGTCACACAAATATGTAAAAGCAAAGAATACTACATATTCGTAAAAATTAGTTTTAATGATTATATTCAGCTATTATATAAATTTCCTTTTGCTTATCGTTTTTATTTTGTCTATTTTGTTATACTTTTCAAGTTTTACAGGTCATTTATACGTATACAGGCACACCCCTTGGTTTCCTCTCGAGCATTTAGCATTATAACCTATTTTCAGCAGTTCAGTAAATTTTGTTGTTAAAGAGTCGAAAATGTTAGTCAACAAGTTTTATTATATTTCTATTTAATTAATTACCCAGAGTATTATTTATTATTATATTTATTTAAAATTTTGTTTTAGCTGAACTTTTAAGTCCAGTGGAAATTTTGGGGTGTGTCTGTTCTAATTTGTTGACTTAAAAATTGTTCAATTAAACATTTTTGTAGAAATATTGTGCTATCTAACTATTTTTTTGTACCTTATTCTTTATTTGTTCCAATAGAAATAAAGGTATAACCTTTGAAAAAATTGGTGATGAAACATGGGAAATGAAAATGTACTTGATGACGTGTTTGATAATTTTGTTAACAGAGTCAATTTGTTCAAAGATAGAGAAGTACTTAGACATGATTACATACCTGATAAATTACCTCATAGGGAAAATCAAATTCGACTACTAGGCGAAAGAGTTGCTCCTGTTTTGAAAGATGCTAGATGTTCAAATATTTTTATATATGGAAAGACTGGAACTGGAAAGACAGCTGTAACGAAGTATGTTTTAAGTCATTTAGAAGCAAAAGCAAAACAGTACGGTGCACAAGTAAAATTTTGTTATGTGAATTGTCATGTTACAGGTTCTGTGTATCGTGTTTTTGCACACTTAAGCCAGAGTGTAGGTATGTCTATACCCTTTACTGGTTTATCTGTTGAAGAAGTTTTTGATAGATTTCGTGTTAGTCTTGATACTTCCCGAGTTCTCTTTATAATAGTGCTTGATGAAATTGATGCTTTAATTAAAGAGAAGGGTGATGCTTTTATGTATGAACTAACTCGAATTAATGAGACACTTGTAAAAAGTAAAGTCTCTATAATTGGAATCTCTAATGATTTACGACTTAAAGAATTTCTTGACCCACGAGTTTTTAGTTCTCTAAGTGAAGAAGAACTGGTTTTCCGTCCTTATGATGCTAGTGAATTGAGAAATATTCTACTTGAACGTTCCAAGCTTTCTTTTCAGGAAGGCACTTTGACTGACTCTGCTTTAAGCATATGTTCTGCTCTTGCAGCTGCTGAGCATGGTGATGCTCGTCGTGCGTTAGATTTGTTGCGTGTTGCGGGTGAGGTGGCTGAGCGGCAAGAGGCGAAGAGTATCACTGAGGTACATGTGCAACAAGCGGAAAAGCATATTGAACATGATCGTGTCGTTGATGCTCTTAATAATTTAACATTACATTCAAAATTGGTGTTGTTAAGTGTGTACCATCTTAATAAGTCAAGTGCGACGACTGGTGAGATATATGATGTTTATAATGAGCTTTGTGGTGAGTTTGGTGTTGGTATTTTGACTCAACGACGTTTGGGCAGTTTGGTTACTGAATTGGATGCTATGGGACTTGTTAATGCTAAAGTGGTAAGTAAGGGGCGTTATGGTCGTACTAAAAAAATTCGTCTTGAAATTTCTCGAACTTTGGTTCGTGACGTATTTGATGCTGATGGACGGTTTAATCGTATAATGGATTATAAAGTATGTGCTTCGAAAAAAAGTGTGCTTAATAATAAATCTAGCTAATTTTCTGTTTTGAAATCCAGTATTGTTATTTTTCTAGTCATTAAATTTATTACTGGTACTTTTCCCGGTGTTGGGACTAACCCTAATTTTTCCATGTATTCTGTTTGTTCTTGCCAACAGCCAGAATTAACAACCAAAACGCCTTTGTAATTACAGTAACCTAGAACGTGAACGTGACCTGCGTGTAAAATGTCTGGAATTTTGTCAATAACTAAATAGTCACGATTTTCTGGGGCAAGCATAATTTTTTCCCCGTATACTGGAGCTAAATGGCGTCCTCGTAATAGTAGGCTCATTGATTTTTCTGGATGTTCATAGCTCATTTCTGGTATGGTGGCTATAATATCATCTAAACTTCGACCGTGATCCATAAGTATGTCGACGCCATGAACGTTTAGTAGGCATGGGCTTCCAACTGAGTGTATATTATTTTTATCCTTAATTGAGGTTAAATATTCTGGTGGAATAGCAGGTTGTGGGAGGGCTTTTCTTGTAGTGTCATGGTTTCCGGGGGCTAAAACTATTTCAACATATTTGGGAATTTTTTCTAAATATTTAATCGCCTGATCATATTGCCTGCAGGCATCACGGATTGTTAATTCTCTTTGTTGCCCTGGATAAACTCCTATACCGTCTATAATGTCGCCGGCTATTAGCAAATATTTTACGCGTCCAGCAATTTCTTTCATTTCTGGTGTTCCATATTTGCCTTTGAACCATAGGATGAATTTTTTGAATGCTTCTTTGTTGAATTTTGTGCTACCTACATGAATGTCTGATGTTAATACTGCATATACTTCTTCTTGGGCTCTTTGTGGAATTTTACGTTCAACGTCAGGGAATATTATGTCCTCTGCTAGAAACAGGTTGGTTCTAGTTTTGATTACTGCAATGCAGATAACTTGGTCTAGTAGAATTTGTAATGCTTTCTTTTTTACTTCATCTGGTGCATTATTTGGAATTAGTACAGTTGCACTACTGTTGAGGTCTTCTATAGATAGTATTGTTTGTTGTTTAGCGTCTCTTTTCTCAGTTAATATTCCAATGATTTTTAGTTTGGTTTTAGGTTGTGATTTTAAGGCTTCACGGATTGGTGTTGCTGTTTTCGCATCTATTCGTTTACGTAGAATTTTTTCTAGACGTTTATATCGGTCTTGGAAAAGTGCTGTGTATTCTTCAAGGGTGCCATTTGATGTAAGTTTGCCTGTTGCGTCTTCAAGTATTTCCAGTTCTGAAGGGATATATTTTGCGTGGGGATAAAATATATCCTCACCACTGGCTGTCTGTGATTTAGGTGGCTGTGGTATTGTGTTTTCTTGATTTTTTTCATTTTGAACAGCTTGTGCTGCTTTATGTGTTTGCATTAACTGTTTAACCATATTTTCTAAAAAATTTTTTTCTATAATGAAGGGTTTTTCTTTCAACTTGTTCATTTCATGTAGAACCATACTCATTATAGTAAGTGGATCAGTTTTTTTACTACATTGCAGTAAGTAGTTAAAAGCATCAGTACTAAGTTGATAACCTGTAGTAATTGTTGCCTCAATGGCTTTTTGCATTCTTTCATTTTCGCTCATGTTTATGATTTCTCACTATAGGTCATTTTGTGATGCTTCTAGTTTGCTTTTTACAGTGCTTGACATATTTACTATTATTGTTTGAATTTTTAAAAATACCGTGTTTTAAACTTGTTAGTTACATGTTTGAATGTTACTGCTTACCGCAGCCGTAGTTCTTTTGGATTTTTTGATGATTTATTCAGAAAAATTTTATTCAGTCTAACATGTTTATTGCAAAGAATTATCTTTTTTACTTGTTCACGTTCTTGGTTGTTATGCTATGGACTCTACTTATGCTGTATTCATCCAAATTGTCTACTCAATAGTTGCTTCTAAAGTGTTATAGGCTGGCTCTATATATTAGCACTTTTTATCTGAGCATTAATTTTTGTCAAATTTATATAGGTTGTAAATTGTTTAATACCTTGTAGAGATTTTGTAAGGGGTAATTTAAATTGCGTGATTTACGTAAGGTTCAACAAACACCTACCGGCACATTTTTTGTTTGTGTGCCAAAATCTTGGGCTCAACAATACGGATTGAAAAAAGGAACACTTGTTAATTTAGAGGTTATCGATGATGGTAAACTTGTTGTTGATGCTAAGTATGATTCTGAGCAGCAGCCAAGAATGGTTACTTTAACTGTTGGACCTTTTTTGAGGCGAGAAATTATTGGTTGTTATTTATTAGGTTTTGATGTTATCTGTGTTGAAGCTAAAGACCGTATTGAGCTTGAGGTGAGAAATATTGTAAAATCCACAGTAAGCTCTCTTGTAGGTTTAGAGATTGTTGAAGAGACTTATTCTCAAGTAGTTCTGCAATGCCTACTTGATCCAATAGGGTCACAGCCTGAAAAAATTTTGCGACGGATATGCGCTATCGTTTCTGGAATGCTTCGTGATGTTACTAACTCTTTCATTACAGGTGATTTACAATTAGCAAAAGCTGTTGTAGCTCGCGATGTAGAAAGTAACCGTTTATATTTTTTGTTAGTACGCACCCTTAGAACTATTATACAAACTCCTAAGCTTAATGAGAAATTGGGGATAACATCTATTGACTGTTTAGATTATCGTCTTGCCGCCAGCTTAATTGAATCTATGGGCGATGTTTGTGTGCAAATCGCCACAAAAACCCTTGAACTACACGGGTTTAAACCATATGGCGAACTATTAAAACTGTTGAAAGACCTGCAGGCAGTATGTCTTGGAGCAAATGAGCAGGCACTAAAAGCTTTTATTAACAAAGACATGACAATAGCAGAAAACGTTCGAAACGCAAAAACAAACATTCGCGATATATATGCAGATATTGAAAAAGTCGCCAAAAACCAACCACTTGACGTTATGCCACATCTTTTAGTTACAACATCCTTTATACGACAAATTTACGAACATAGCCTTGACATGGCCGACCTCGTCGCATAATCCCGTTTTTACCTGTCTGATTAACTTCCTTTTTTTCTATATCTTCCTATAAAAAAATCGTCAATAGCCATCTTAAACATCTTTATTAATATTTTATCAGTTTTTACTGGAAACTCTTTTAGAGTTGCATGTAAACTCTATAACTAAGCCGGGGTGGCGGAGTGGTTATCGCGCCAGCCTCGAGATCTTAAAAAAATGGGCTAGCCACAAATGGCAAGATAGCTGGTAGGCTTCGTGCCTGCAGGGGTTCGAGTCCCTTCCCCGGCGCCTCTCTTTACTATCGTTCCCCTTAATCACGTTTTAAAATTCTCAAAAATAGTCCTGAACCTGAAAAACGATGATTTAATCCACAACTACGGAAATTGCCTTGTAAAATGTCATCGTAACATAAAGTTGGTGAACAACTGAGATCACAAATGCTTTCAGGGAAAAAAAGTGTTCACTTAAATTTCAGTTTTGTAATCGGAACGGTGGTTCATCAATTGTATTTTTGTCCCAAACTCTTTTTTTCATTACTGGTATTACGAATACAAATATGATAAACAGTATAGTAAACAAAGCCAAAATAATCCGCAAAATATTATGCTGTTGGAAAAACATTGCTATTGAACCTATCCAAGGGATACGCATTATAACTTTCCCGTAAACATAATCCTTTGATATCGCACCATCATAAGTACTGTTAGGGTCATCTGCCGTAGAGCGCCAGTTATCTCTGTTCCCTGTTGCTAGCTCTTGTGGCCAAACGTTAGGGTAACCATTTCCATCGCCTTTAGTATAAAAGTAAAGTTTCCCATTAACTTCAACAGTGTCGATGATGCGGTGAACAATATTAGCTTTAGAGTCCTTTACTGCTTTTTCTGGATCGCGAAAGACTATTATGTCACTGTTTGGATAATTCGTTTTTAAATCTTTAGCATCTACACCTTTAATGATAATAAAGTCCCCTTTGTGTAGGGTTCTTTCAAACGTATGTGAAAAGTGGCTACAGGGTTCAGCTGAAATGCACATACTCCCGCTTACTACAGTAAGTGCGGGAAACACTTCAGTATTTAACAACTTTGGAAGCCCAAACCAGATACATGATATTAAAAGCAGAGGAACTAAACATATTACGATAACGTTTTTGGCGGTCTCGTTTTTCCACAGTTGCCTCAATAGTGTCACCAAAAAAATGGGCGAGTTAACCCATGATGGTCGGGTGGGCATCTTCTTCGTCTATGTGATGCATAACATGAATTGCTAAGCCTGTGGCAGCACCTGCAGAAAGTCCCAGTAGCAAATTGTTTAGTGGTGCATAATTGCCTAATAAGCCTAAAATAACTAGCACGTCAAAGCCGATTGCAACTACGAGGTATCCAACGCACCACATTTTAACGCTCATGCCTCTTGGTTTATTTATCCCAATTCCACCAAGTATACCTAGCATTATGAGAAAACCAATTAAAGCATAAATTAAATCAAAGGTTAAGTTCAAACATTTTCACCGTTGTTATACCTTGGTATGTTTGCATTGGAGCTTATTAGTTTATCGAATTCATGTGAACTGTAGCTGCTACATTTTTGGTAACTGATATACTGCTACCTTATATATCCTCAGAACTTTCTTTACTCCTTCACAATAGAGGATTGTAGTATGACCACTTACGATGAGTGGCACTGCCACAAATGGGCACTGCTGTTAACAGAACGAAAAAATATGCTAAATCAAGCACAAATAGCAATAGACGCAAAAGATTATGACACAGCCAAACAATTAACAAACCAAATTTTTTACGGCAAAATGGGTAAGCAGGCTGACCCTGGATTGGCAGGCTCACTGCTGTACCACATGGCTATGGTTACAAAGATGGAATCAGAAACTAACATGTTGCTCAAAGAACTAAACATTAAGCAACCTGATGTTCAAAAAAATCTTGACCATTTTTGCAGTCTTTTTGAAGAGGATGCCCACACATTGTTAAAAGGTGTAATTGACTTCAAAATACTCCCTTCATCAGTTGCTACGGAACGGTTGAATTCTGAACAAAAAATCGCTATTTTTTCAGAATTAGCCAAAAAATACAAGTCTTTGGAGAACTCTTTGTCGTATCAAGAATATGCGACGCGTGCTGCTCTTGAGGAATTGTTTTACGAATGGGCAAATTTGACTACAAAAATGAGGCTCATACAGGAATATGAAACAATCAAAGGGGTGCTTACTCTTGATGTACTTGTCAAAAGTTGTGGTGTTGAAAAAATTCAAACAGTAATTAATGCAGTAAAGGATATTTTTGGTCAAGAAACTGTTAATATTGCTTTAGATGTGACCTTGAAGGTTGGTATGCGTAGAGAAAAACTGCAAGCCGTTATGCTAAGTGACCATTACATCAATAATAATATGTCAATTGAAACACTTGACGGTCAAATGGACTTCTTAAACTGTCCTATACATGGAAGTCACCAATATATCATAAAAACTCTTGGTATCAACAGTGAGGTGTCTGAGCTGTTTTGTAAAAACTTTTGTTTTTCACATGCTAAAGCAATGCTTGAAACGGTTATGCCTTTTCCATTAACTCTTTGGCAACCAAAGCTTATGACCTCAGATGGTGTATGTTCCTTCTACTTAAAACTTGCCTATTCACCAGCGGCTCAACAAAAGGAGCGGTTTGTTCCCTTAATCCTGTCTTGGAATGTAACTCGTGAATGTAATTTAAACTGTAGTCATTGCTATATTAATGCTGCAGATAGAAAGCTGGAAAATGAGTTGACCACAGAGGAAGGAAAGCGGTTAATTGATCAAATATGCGAAGTTAGTCATCCTCTTCTGGTTTTAAGTGGCGGCGAGCCCATTCTACGAGCAGACATATACGAGCTTATAAAGTATGGTTCAAGTAAAGGTCTAAAGATGGGTCTAGGTAGTAATGGTAGCTTAATTGATGATGTAGTTGCAAAAAAATTAAAAAATGCTGGTATAACTACAGTTTCAATAAGTATCGACTCACATATTGCCTCTCAGCACGATAACTTCCGTGGTGTTGAAGGTAGCTGGGAAAAAGCTGTGAACGCAATCAAAGTTTTGCGTGATAACAATGTCCTAGTGCAAGTTAATACAACTTTGACACATGATAATTACGATCAGATTGATGACATAATGTATATCTCTGAAAGTCTTGGTGTCGAAAATTTTCATCTCTTCTTTCTTGTCCCAACTGGTAGAGGTGTAAAAATTGATGATATTTCTCCTCAAAAATATGAGGATATGATAACAAATACTTTTGCTAAGGTGTTCAAACATCGTCTTAATGTACGACCTTCTTGTGCTCCGCAGTTTATGCGTATAGCCCAAGATATGGGTCTAAATATGCGACAATGGATACGCGGTTGTATTGCAGGCATGTATTACTGTCGAATATATCCAAATGGTGACATAACTCCTTGTCCATATTTACCAGTAAAAGTTGGAAATGTTCGTGAGGACAGCTTTCAAGAAATTTGGAAAAACGCTGAGATATTCAAAGAATTACGTGATCCTAACACTTTAACAGGTAAATGCGGTGAATGCGGATACAAAATGTTGTGCGGTGGCTGTAGGGCAAGGGCGTATGGTCTTTCAGCGGATTTCATAGATTACTGTGGTGATTTGCATATGCCAACTGAGGTAAAGGGTGATTACTTAAAAGAGGATCCTTGGTGTGTCTATCAACCAGCTTCCGAAAATGTTGATGTTCATAAAAGGCGTAATCATCATATGCACGAGCGTTAAGGGCTGTAAGGAGTGACCTTTTTTGCATTCTCTCTTTTACCTCTCTAGTCTTATTTTTTAGCGTGTACTCTTTGGGATTTATTTTGCTGTAAAAAATTGTGAATTATGATAAAAAGACGAGAGTTTTCACCGATAGGGAGATTAAGGTGTTTGTGGTAACCTTGTAAACAAGATTATGGTTAGGTGTAAATAGTGTTTGTCTGAAAA